>JAKLKA010000020.1 GCA_023150915.1 Polyangiaceae bacterium | reverse complement strand
CCATGAAGTCGTAGCCCTCGAAGAAGGTGGCGACGCTGAGGAACGCGAACAGGCGCTTCTGGTACGCGCTCAGGGGCGGGACGCTCATCCGGCAGGCACTCTGCCGGGAAACGCCCGGCGGGCCAAGGCCCGACCACTCGACTCACTCGATCAGGCCCGCCGCCGGGCTCGAGGCGTTGGCGTGCAGCCGCTTCGGCATGCGGCCGGCCAAGAACGCCTTGCGGCCCGCGCTCACTGCCTCGCGCATGGCGCTGGCCATCAGCACCGGATCCTTGGCTTCGGCGATGGCGGTGTTCATCAGCACGCCCTGGCACCCCAGCTCGAGGGCCACGGCGGCGTCGCTGGCCGTGCCCACCCCCGCGTCCACGATCACGGGCACCTTGGCCTGCTCCAGGATGATGCGAAGGTTGTACGGGTTGCGGATCCCGAGACCCGAGCCGATGGGCGCCGCCAGCGGCATCACCGCGGCGCAGCCGGCGTCTTCCAGCTTGCGGCACACGATCGGATCGTCGATGCAGTACGGCAGCACGGTGAAGCCCTCTTTGACCAGGATCTTGGCGGCCTCGACGGTCTGCTCGTTGTCCGGGTAGAGGGTGCGGGGGTCGCCGATCACCTCGAGCTTGACCAGCTCGGCGATGCCCAGCTCGCGCGCCAAGCGCAGCGTGCGCACCGCCTCGTCGGCGGTGAAGCAGCCTGCCGTGTTGGGGAGCAGCGTCCAGCGCTTGCTCGTCAAGAGCTGCATCAGCGAGCCCTCGCCACGGTCTTGCAGGTTCACGCGCCGCAGCGCCACCGTCACCACCTCGGCCCCCGACGCCTCGAGGGCGGCGCGCGTCTGGTCGACGCTGGCATATTTTCCGGTGCCGACGAACAACCGCGACCGGAAGGTGTGAGTGCCGATGGTCAGCAGATCTTCGCTGGACATGGCGCGGGCATAACGCCACGCGCCGGCAGCGGCAAGCCGGCTCACGCGCGAAAGACCACGATTCCGGGCGCGAGCTGCTCCGCGGTGTGCCCCAGCGCCTTGACCCGCGGGACCTCGCTCTTGGCCACCATCAAGAACCCACCTTCGGCCAGGCTCTTCAGCATCAAGCTGACCGCGCGCTCGGCGGCCTCGTTGCCGAAATAGATGAGCAGGTTCTTGCAGAGCACGATCTCGTAGTGACCCGGCGGAGGGCCCACCATGGCATCCCGCGCGACGAAGCTGACGCGCTCGGCGAACCGCTCGGCCACCTGCACCGTGTCGCCGTGCCGGGTCAAGCAGCGCTCGGCCAGCTCGCGCGGCACCTGGCCGATCTGGCTCTGCGCATAGCGCCCTTCGCGCGCGGCGGCGATGGCCGCGTCGCTGCGATCCATACCGACCACGCGATAGGCGGCGCCTCGACCCAGGGCTTCTTCCAGCACCATGGCCAGGCTCCAGCCCTCTTCACCGGTAGAGCAGCCCACCGACAGCGCACGCACGCGCTCGCGCCCGGCGAATCGCGCCGCAAGGGTCGCGCGCAGCGCGTCCCACTGGGGTACATCACGGAAGAACCGCGTCTCGCCCACCCGCAGGCGCTCGGCGATCTCTTCCAGCCGCCCCGGCTCGGCGCGCAAGAGCTCGACCGCGGCGTCGAGCACTCCGCCGGTGTCGGCGCACAGCGCATCCAGCGCGCGATCGAGCCGCACCTCCATCCAGGCGCTGACCCCTGCACCCTTGTGACCGATGCCGTGGCGCTTCTCGAGTAACTCGAGCACCTCGGCGTGGGCTCGGCGGCGCTCGGCCGAGAGCGACATCACCCGCTGCCCCCGCCGCGCCCCGACAGCTCGACCAAGAGCGACGAGTCGAGGAGCGCGGGCACCTCGAGCACCGCGCAGGGCGGCGCCTCGGCGATCACGCCGCGGATCGCCGCCCGGGCCCGCTCGCTGGCGGTGGACGGCGGCGGCGAGAGCTCGGCAGGGACGTCCCGCAGCCCCGAGAGCTGATCGACCCGGAGGCCCGCGCGACGCTTTTGCCCCCCGGGCTCGCGCACCACCACGATGCGGGCTTCGCCCGTCGGGGTCTCGGCCTCGGCCCCGAGCAGCACGCCGAGCTCCAGCACCGGCAGCACTTCACCGCGCAGGTTGGTCACACCGGCCAGCGCCGCCGGCGCGTGGAACACGCGGGTGATGGCGCGCATCGCGATCACCTCTTGCACGTGCTCCACCGGCAGACCGTAGAGCCCGCTCCCCACGCGCACGGCGATGCACCGGGCCCGAACCCGGGTGCGGACGTCGACCTCAGTCAAGGGCGACCTCCACCGGGCGGGCTTCGCACAGGGCGCGCTGGCCCGCCTCGAGCACCGCCACCACTTCGCGCCCGCTCTGGCCGTTGCTCTGCACCGGGCGGGCGTCGAGCACGCCGGCCACGAAGTGCTCGGCCTCGAGCTCGAGCGGAGCCCGCGGCGCCACGTGGATCGCCTGGCCCGCGCCCGCGACCAGCCAGCGCCCCGGAGCCACGCCATCGAGAACGTCGGCCGCGCCGTGCGCACCGGGCACGTAATCGCGCCCGAGCCCGACCACGTCTGCGAGCCGCGCGCGACCGATCTGATCGGCGTCGATCAAGGTCAGGCGCCGCTCGACGTTCAGATCGTCGAACACCGCCACCCGCTCGCTGCCGACCACCACCACGCGCCGCACCTTCTGCGCGTCGACCGTCGAGAGGTGCGCCAGCCCGAGGCTGCCCTCGCGGCACTCGATGCGCGCCGCGGCGACGTCCGAGCCGCCGAAGCCGGCCAGGGCCACCCGCGCCGGCGTGTGCCCGGTCAAGAAGCGCAGCACGCTGATGTCGTGCGGCGCCAGGGACCACCAGGCGCTCTCGTGCCGCGTGGGACTTCGACCGAGGCGCTCGGAGATCACCAGGCGCACCGCGCCCAGGGTGCCCGCGGCGATCTGGCGCCTGAGCTCGACCACCGCCGGGTGGTACTCCAAGATGTGACCGACCATCAGCACGCGCCGGGCGCTCTGGGCCGCGCGCTCGAGCCGGCGTGCTTCCACCAGGCTGAGGGCCATCGGCTTCTCGACCATCACGTCGAGCCCCGCTTCGAGCGCGGCCTGCGCCAGCCGGGCGTGGGACTCGGGCGGGGTGGCGATGATCGCGGCGTCGGCGTCCAGCACCTCGTCGAGCCGCGCAGCGACGCGCACGCCGGGGGCCGCGGCGCGAGCACGCTGCCGAGCGTGGGCGGACGGATCGCACACCGCCGACAGGCGCGCGCGGGACACGTTCCCGAGCGAGCGTGCGATCTTCTCGCCCCATGCGCCGTGACCGATCAGCGCAATGCTCAAGCTCGGGGACATCGGGACCAGGGGTTTCTAGCGCATCTGGAGCAGGTCTGCGCCAAAAGACGGCGACGCTTGCGGTGCGTCCTTCCAGCGGCGGTGCATCCACAGCCACTGCTCGGGATCCCGCCGCACGTGTGCGTCGAGGGTCGCGGTGGCCTGGCGCATCGCTGCCGTCGCCCAGGCGCGCCCGGCGCGCGGTGGCGGGTCGAGCGCCAGCGCCAGCTCGGCCACGTGATCGCCGGCCGCGGTGCGCCGCGCCAGCACCACCAAGAGCGGCACCCGGGCCCGGGCCGCGATCAGCGCCGGCGCCAGATCGACCCGCGCGACCTGCCCCAAGAACGGCGACAGCACCGTGCCGCGCTCGCGCTCGGGGGCCTGGTCGAACATCATGGCCAGCGCTTCGCGACGCCCGAGCACGCGGCGCGCCGCCGCCACCGCCTGCCCCGCGCTCACCAGGGCCACGCGTTGCCGGCCGCGCCACGCCTGCCACAGCCGGTCGAAGAGGCCAATGCTCAAGCGCTTGGTCACCACGGTGAGCGGCACCGCTCGCGCGGCGGCGCAGCCCACCAGATCGAAGCTGCCGGTGTGAGCGGTGGCGATCACGGCGCCCCGCGCGCGAATGATCGACAGCGCCCGCGGGTCGAGCTGCACGCGCCGCGAGAGCCACGGCGCAAAGAGCAGCTCCATCAGCCCCATGCCCAGCGAGCGATACATCGCGCTCGCGGTGCGCTCGGGGTCGGCCACCCCCGCGCGGGTCATCCCATCGACCACGTGACGGCGACGCACGCGGATCAGATCGCCGACCACGAAGGCCAAGAGGCCGCCGACCCAGCGCGACAGCCGGTGCATGGGCTCAGACGAAGCCGGCCTTGCGGGCCTGGGCGGCCGAGGCCTCGACCGCGCCGGCGAACACGTCGGCCAGCGCCAGCATGTAGGTCTCGCCCTTGACGGTGCGGACCAAGATCAGCTCGCCGTCGCGCTTCAGGTCGGCAATGCGCGCCACGTTCAGCGAGGCGCCATTGAAGGCGGCATAGAGCGTGAGGTGGCGCCCCTCGGGCAGGTGGTACCAGCCCTCTTTGTCCTTCTTCCCGGCCTCGCACAGGGCGAGCAGCGCGCTCAGGTGGTCGTCGGTCATGGCGCCCGGGGAAAGACCCCCGACGCGGGGCCGCGTCAAGCCCGGGCCCGCGCCCGGGGCCCGGGAAGCAAGAAATTGCTCTCGTCCCCCCCTCGGCTATGGTGGCTCGGGTGAGCGACGAGCGAGCCGATCACATCGTGGTGCGCGGCGTGACCAAGCGCTTCGGGGACTTCCAGGCCCTGACCGACATCCACATGCGCGTCGGCCGGGGCAACGTGGCGGTGATCATCGGCGGGTCGGGCGCCGGCAAGACCACCTTGCTCAAGATCCTGATCGGCCTCGACAAGCCCACCAGCGGCGAGGTGGTGGTGTCGGGCACCGACATCGTGCCGCTCTCGGACCGCAAGATGAGCGCGGTGCGCAAGAAGATGGCGATGGTGTTCCAGTACTCGGCGTTGCTCGACAGCATGAACGTGCTCGACAACGTGGCCTTCCCGCTGCGCGAGCACACGAACCTACCCGAGAAAGAGATCCGCGCCCGCGTCAAAGAGAAGCTGAAGATCCTGGGCCTCGAGAACATCGAGCGGCGCGCCCCCAGCGAGCTCTCGGGCGGCATGCGCAAGCGCGTGGGCCTGGCGCGGGCGCTGATGCTCGAGCCCGAAGTGATCATGTACGACGAGCCCACCAGCGGCCTGGATCCGATCACCAGCCGCATGGTCGACGATCTGATCGTCTCGACCCGGAACCGCTTCGACGTGACCAGCATCGTGATCTCGCACGACATGGCCGGCGCGCTGCGCATCGCCGATCAGATCTACCTGATGGACAAGGGCCGGATCGTGGCCAGCGGCACGCCGGAAGAGCTGGTGCGCGGGGACAGCGAGCTGGCCCGGCGCTTCCTCGACTCGAGCGGAATCGAGGCCGAGCGGCTGCTGGCAGAGCATCGCTAGCGGTTCACTTCTCGCGCGGGCCCGGCCCGCCGAAGGTGCTGTGCCCCGCGCACATGCCCTTGGCATAAGCCAGGCGCTTCGCCTCTTCGGGACCGAAGGTCTGGGCCAGATCGGCCTCGAACGCGCCCAGCTCGCCGGTCAGCGCGTAGAACGCGTCGAACACCGGGTGCTGCTCCTTCCCGGCGGCGGGCGCAGGCCGCAGCCCGGCTCGCACTTCACCCACCTGGCGCATGGCCTCCGACGCCCCCGCGCTGTCCTTCTTGCGCACGGCGTCCACCACCACGTGGGTGCAGGTTTCGGGCCCGAGCAGATCGGCCACGTCGGTATTGCCCACCGCCTTGGCGCACAGCGGGCGCAGCGTCTTCCACAATCGTTCGTACGAGCGCTTGTACGCCGCCTCGATCGGCTCGACGTCGTCCGGCGCGAGCCCCAGCTCCTGCATCTGCTCGGGGCTGGGCTTCCAGCCGTTCGGGCGGAAGCACGGGTGGCGGTACTTGATGGTGCCCTCCTTGGCGAGCTCGGCCCAGTCTTGCGTGTCGAGGTCGAAATCGTGACGGCCCCGCGCGGCGCCGCCGTCGGTGCGCTTCGCCAGCTCTTGCTCGGCCCCCGACAGCTGATCTTGCAGCTTGGACTTCTCCTTCTCGAGCGCGGCCAGGCGCTTGTTCAAATCCGAGATGTCGCGCGACAGGTTGTCGTTGGCGGCCGCCAGCGCGCCCCCTTCTTTCGGGCTCTCGAGGCTGGCCTCGGTGTCGGCCACTTCACCGGCCGACAGCTTCTGGGTTCCGCCCGCGCCGACCTTGCCCGACTCGCCGGCCCCCAGGTTCACCCGCTGGCCTGCGTGCGAAAGCTGCACCTTGCCTTCGTACACCGTCACCACGGCCAGCGCGGCCAACGCGGCGCTGCCCGCGGCCACCGCCAGATCTTTGCGTTTCATCTCGTGCGTTCCTTTCGCAGCGCCAACGCGCACCCGGAAACACGTTCCCAGGACGCTCACGTCGCCTGCAGGAGTTTTCACGACGAACGCCCCGCCGGGTTCCACCCGATAGAACACCTCGCCCTCGCGTTGCTCCACCTGGGAGCCGCGCCAGCCGATCTGGGCTCCGGCCTCGAGCACGGCCACCGCGCGTGAGCCGATCGCCAGCTCGGTCCGCTCCCGAGCCAGATGCGAGCCGCTGCTCGGCGGGCGCGACGCCACCCAGAGCACGAGCGCGGCCGCGGCCGCGATCAGGGCGACCACCGCGGGCCAGCGTCGCGGCCGCTTCTTGGCCACCGCCTGCGCCACCACGCGCTCGGCGAAGCCCGGCGGCGGCTCGTCGGCAGGCCAGGCACTCTCGAGCAGTCGGCGGTCCATCAGCGCTCCTCCTTGAACTCGTCCAGGGCGCGGGCAAGCTTGTCGCGCGCGCGAAACAGCCGCGTCTTGATCGTGCCCACCGGTGCGCCCAGCGCCTCGGCGATCTCTTGCAGCGAGAAGTCGTGGAACTCGCCGAGCACGAAGGCGGCCCGCTGATCGTCCGGCAGCGACTCGATGGCCTGGGCCAGCGCCGCGCGCAGCTCGTGCTGGCGTGCCACGCGCTCGGGCGTGGCGGGCGCGGGCGCGTCGAGCACCACCGGCTCGGGCCGCCGCTGCCGCTTCTTCTCGTCCAGCGCCAGCCGCGTGGCGATGGTCAGAAGCCAGGTCGAGACCCGGGCGGGCCCGTCGGGGTCGAAGCCGGGCAGCGCCCGGAACGCCCGGAGGAAGGTCTCTTGCGCCAGATCCTCGACCCGGTGCCCACGCCCCAGCATGCGCGAGAGCAGCGCGAAGACCGGGCGCTCGTAGCGCACCACGAAGGCCCGGAAGGCCAGGGGGTCCCCCCGCCCCGCCCGGAGCAGCGTGTCCCGGTCGAGCTCACCCGCTCGCGTCGGGGGCGGCGCTGCGGCCGGGAGGTCCATGACCTGCATCATCCCCCGGTTTCACGACCGAAGGGCCAGAAGGTTCCGGGCTCACACTTCGATGAGCCGCAGGCCCGGAGCCAGCGCCCGAAGGTCGCCGGGGTCGGGGGTGACCACGGTGTGGGCTCGCTCGCGCGCCCACCGGCCGTCCGGCGATCCAACACGGCGGTCACCGATCCAGCCGCTCGAGCACCCGCTGGGCATCGATCCGGGTGCGAAACGGCAGCACCTCGGCGCCGCTGGGGAGGCCCAGGTCGCCGCAGCCGCGGCGCTCGTCGATGCACACGATCAGCTGGCCAAGCCCCGCCGCGCGCAGCTGCTCGAGCTTGTCGCGCAGGTAGCTCTCCGTCCAGAAGCCCACGATCTCGAGCCACCAGCGCCGCTCGGGCCGGTGGCGGTTCACCAGCGCGAAGTCGGGAAAGATCAAGCGCCCCCCGCCCAGCGGCACCGGCTCGGGCTCGCGCACCAGATCCCAGTCCGAGCCGAGCCGGGCGAAGTCCCGAGCAAAGCGCGCCTCGATCTGGCTGTCGAAGCGATCGAGCTCGCGACCGGCCGGCAGCGGATCGCCGCTCCGCAGGCGATACGTGACCCGACCCGGACCCACGCCCAGCGCGACCTGCGCCTCGAGCTCGAAGCGATCACACCAGGCCAGGCGCGGCACCAGCGACGCCAGACGCCGGCCGTAGATCAGGGTGTGCCGGAAGAGCGCGAACGGCCCCGAGAGATCGAGGCGGACCCCGCCGCCCTGCGCGGTGGCGTTGCAGATCAGCCCCACGAGTTGCACGTGCCGCACCAGCGCGCGGGTGTTGCCGAAGGCGGTGACCCGCACCGACTGCGCGCGATGCAAGAGCGCCGACGCCAGCGCCAGGTTGGCGCGCTGGGCGAGCGCCATCGGCGACAGGTCGGCCGGAACCGGGCCCACCCGGGCTGCCGAACGCAGATCGGCGAACATCGCCTCTTCGATGGCGTCGGGGTCGAGCCCGAGCTCGATGGCGGCTCGCGCCAGGGCGGTCGCGCGATCGGGCTCGCGCGCCGCGTGACGGAACACCGCCGCGCGAGCCGCCTCGGCCCGCCCACCCGCACAGGGCTTCACCCGGGTCGCGTGATCGAGCACGTGACGCGCCACCCGCAGCGAGCCCCGGGGCGCCCGCAGGGGGAGCGGCTCGCGCAGGCGCTCGGCCAGGGCGTGCTGGCGCAGGCCCTGATACGCGCGAAACACCTCGATCAATGCCGCGAGCCAGGGCTCGTCGCGCGGCCCCAGGTAGCGCGGCACGATCTCCGCCCCGCGGACCGCCACGCTAGACGAGAGCAGCGTGCGCGGCAGCAAGGCCCCGGCTCCTCTGGCGCGACTGCAGCACCTCGCGCGTGCCCGCGCTCACCAGCTCGTACACCGTCGCTCGCTTTCCCGGACTGGGCCGCAAGAGCCGCCCGATGCGCTGCACGTGTTCGCGCTCGCCGCGCGTGCCACCCACCACCACGGCTACGTCGGCGTCGGGCACGTCGAGGCCCTCGTTCAAGACCTGGGACGACACCAGCGCGCGGATCGAGCCGTCGCGGAACGCGCTCAGCACCCGCGCCCGCTCGCGACGGCGGATCTCGCAGGTGATCGGCATCACCAGCTCGCGCTTGGCGATGGCGTAAGCGGCGTCGTTGTCGGCGGTGAACACCAGCACCTTCGACTGCCGGTGCCGCTCGAGGATCTCGTGGACTGCGGCCAGCTTCTTCCGGGTGAGCCCGAGCAGGCGCCGGCTGCGCCGCCACGCCGCCAGCGCCGCGCGGCCCTCGACGGATTGCATCGCGATGCTGGTGAAGTCGGCCCAGCTCGCGCCCGGGTTCTGCTGGGCGAAACCGCGAAACACCTCGGCGAAGCGCTGGTGGTCCTTCTGGTATTTGAGCCGCTCGTCGGGCTCGAGGGGCAGGCGCAGCTCGATCCGATCGAACTCGGCCAGGTACGTGCCCGACAGATCGGCGACGCCCAGCTCGTAGACCACCGGACCCATCAGCCCCTCGAGCCGGGCCAGCGCCATCGGATCGGGCGGCGTGGCGGTCAGCCCCAAGCGATGCTTGGCCACGCACATCTCCATCAGCTCGTCGCGTGCGCCGAGCCCGAAGTGGTGCACCTCGTCCACCACCAGCACGTCGAAGCGCGCGCCCAGCTCGGGCATCAGGCGATAGGCGCTCTCGAAGGTGGCCACGGTGACGGTGCCGTTCACCCGCTCGCCATCGCCCCAGATCCCCACCGGCTCGGGACACACTCGCGACAGCTCGGCGTGCCACTGCGCGAGCAGCGCGCGGGTGGGAACCACGATCAGGGCCGGCAGCCGAAGCTCGGCCAGCGCGGCCACCGCCACCCGCGTCTTGCCGGCCCCGGTGGGCAGCACCACCAGCCCGCGCCGCTCGGCAAGCGCCCACGCCATGAGCGCGCCCTTCTGGTATGGCCGGAGCTCGGGCGTGGTCCACTCGGGCATGCGCGGCGACGGCCGCGGCCGCACGCGGTCGTCGAGCGGGAGCTTCTTCGCGCGCAGGGCGCGCACCAGGTCGGAGTGGAAGCGCGCCGGCGCCCGCCAGAGCTCCACGCGTGGGTCCCACATCAGCCCCGGAGCAAAACCCAGATCGAGATCGGGCGGCTCGCTGACCACCACCGTGCCGTGTTCGAAGGTGAGACGCATGCCTCCCCCGATTGCACGCCGCATGCCGCGCGGATCCGTCGAGAAACTGGCCTCACAAGGGTGGCGAAGCCTGGCGAAGGGTGGCGATCGCTGGCGAAACGGGTGGCGAAGCCGGGCGAAACGGGTGGCGATCGCCACCCCCGGAGCCGGCGCCGCGACCGCCACGTGGACACGAGACGCGGGACACGGGCCGTGTTCCGCGCCGAGGCGTGGAACACGGCCGTGCTCCGCGCTTCCTGTCCGCCACGTGGACACGAGACGCGGGACACGGCCCGTGTTCCGCGCTTTCTGTCCGCCACGTGGACACGAGACGCGGGACACGGCCCGTGTTCCGCGCTTTCTGTCCGCCACGGGGACTCGAGGCGTGGAACACGGCCGTGCTCCGCGCTTCCTGTCCGCCACGTGGACACGAGACGCGGGACACGGCCCGTGTTCCGCGCTTTCTGTCCGCCACATGGACACGAGACGCGGGACACGGCCCGTGTTCCGCGCTTTCTGTCCGCCACGTCGCCTCGCGGACAACTGGCACCCACCGCGTCACGCGGACCGCGCCCCATGACCACCTCGCGGACAACTGGCACCCACCGCGTCACGCGGACCGCGCCCCATGACCACCTCGCGGACAACTGGCACCCACCGCGGAACGCGGACCGCGCCCCATGACCGCCTCGCGGACAACTCGGGGGGACCGCGTCTTCAGGGCTGCATGACGCCCTTGCCTGCGAAGCGCCAGCCGCCGCCGGGGTTGCGCAGCGTCCAGGTGTCGATGCGCGGCGCCTTGCCGCAAGCCGGCTTGCTCGGCCTCAGCCGCAAGCTGACGTCGCGGCCGTCGCAGCTCAGCGCCGAGGCGCCCTTCGACCAGTCCACCGCCTTCTGGTCGCAGTCGTCCTCGCCCGTGCGCGGGTCGTCGGCGCGACCCTTCGCCGCAACCAGCGCCGGATCGTCGATCTCGAGTCGGGACCGCAGCTCGATCAGCTGCTTCGGGGTCTTGACCTGTTTCTTGCCGGGTTTGTCGCCGCCCCACTCGACCGAGAGCGGCGCGTCGATCAGCGGCGCGACGGCCTTCGCGTCCTTGGTGGCCAGCTTCTGCTTCAGCGCTTCCAGGAAGGCGACCACCTGCCCGAGCAACGCGGAGCGGGCATCCTTCGCTGGTAGCGCTTCGGGGGCCGCGGCCGGCGAGCACTTCGCGATCTCGTCTCCGGTGCGCGCCAGCGCCGCCGCGCAGCGCAGCATCTTGGGGGCGTCGGCCGCAAGGGCCGCGCTGCCCGACAGCTGCATGCCCGCCGCCATGTACGACCAGGTCAGCTTGCCCGCGGGCAGCTCGAAGGTCGTGCTCTTGCCGCGCAAGACCCAGAAACACCCCGGCACCTTCTGGCCGTCCACGCTGAGCTCGAAGGCAAGGTCGACGTTCGATCCGTTCTCGACCGCCAAGAGTGCGGGCGCAGCGGATGGCGCGCCCGCAGGCGGCGGCGCCGGCGATGGCGCAACCGCCGGCGATGGCGCAGCCGCAGGCGATGGCGCGGGCGCGGGCGCGAGCGCATCCGCCGGCGATGGCGCAGCCGCAGGCGGTGGCGCAGCCGCAGGCGATGGCGCAGCCGCGGGCGCGAGCGCATCCGCAGGCGATGGCGCAGCCGCAGGCGATGGCGCAGCCGGGGGCGATGGCGCAGCCGCAGGCGGTGGCGCGTCCTCCGCGCTCGCCGTTCCGACCAGAGCCATGATCAGGCAGCAGACAGCGGGCACGACGCGCATCGACAGCAGTGTGGCACGGCGACGCCCAGTCAGAGAAGCTCGACCACGCTGCCATCCACCCTCAGGCGATAGCGCTGGCCGCTACCGGGGCAGGTCGCGAACCCCTCGGCGTCGAAGGTCAGCTTGCGGCCGTGGCGGCTCATCCACCCGGTCTGGCGCGCCGGCACGCCCATCACCAGCGCGAAGTCCGGCACGTCGTGGACCACCACCGCGCCGGCCGCCACGAAGCAGTATCGACCCAGGGTGCGGCCGGGCATCACGGTGGCGTTGGCTCCGACGGTGGCGCCTTGCTTGACCACCGTGCGCTGATACTCGGCCCGCCGAGAAACCGCGGCCCGCGGGTTCGTGACGTTGGTGAAGACCGCGCACGGCCCGATGAACACTTCGTCTTCGAGCACCACGCCGTCGTACAGACTGACGTTGTTCTGTACGCGGACGCCGCTGCCCACCCGCGCGCCCGCGGACACGAAACACCCCTGCCCCAGCGAGCACTGCGCCCCGATCTCGGCGCCGGCCATCACGTGACAGAAGTGCCAGATGCGCGTCTCGTCGCCGATCCGCGCGCCCTGGTCGACCACCGCCGTGGGGTGAATGAACGCCGCCATCACACCACCTGCCGCGCGGCTTCGTCCAGGCGCACGAAGGCGTAGCCCGCCGCCTTCAGCGTCTGGACCACGGCGGCCAGGGCCGCCAGCTTGTCGGCCACGGCCACGCGCACGTCGGGTTGGTGCGGGCGCAGCGCCTCGAGACCGTCGGCCGCGTCGAGCACGTCGATGCCATGCAGCTCGAGGTTCACGAAGGGCTCGCCCACCACCGTGCGCGTGAGCCAGCGCGCGCGCGCCGCGCCGGCCAGGGTCAGCGTGGTGCCGATGAACGGCAGGCGCAGGCCGCGGGTGACCTGGATCGGCAGCTCGACCAGACCCGAGCCGCGGCGCGTGTAGGGCTGGCCCAGGCGATACGGCCGCGTGGGCGCGGCCAGCACCGCCGGCGTGTCCAGCACCGAGCGCGATCGCCGCCCGCGCGCGCGGATCGCCGTCATGGCCGCGGCCTTGGCCAGGTAGTACGGCGGGCACGGGAACACCGACGAGTCGTAGCTCACGCCCACCTCTTCCAGCACCCGGGCCAGCGCGTCGGTGAAGGTGTAGCCCGGAGCGCGAAAGCCCGTGGGCCGCCGGCCCGTAGCGCCCTCGATCACGATCACCCCGCTCTCGACCTGACGGCGCATCTCGACCGCGCTCTGACGAGTGAGATCGTAAAGGTGGTCGAGCGAGTGGTTGGCGATCTCGTGCCCCGCTTCGGCCATGCGCCGCAAACGGCGCGCGCTCTCGTCGCGGGCCAGATCGGCCCCAATCGCAAAGAGTGTCAGGGGAAGGCGATGGTCGCCGGCAAAAGCCTCGAGCCGATCGAGCGCCAAATCGTAGACCGCGTGGGCGGCAAGCCCACGGGGTGGCTCGAGCCCGTGGATCGCGAAGTAGTTGGGGATCTCGTCCAGATCGACGGACAGGGCGGCGAGGCGAGCGCGCGGCACTTCAGGGCACCGGTGCGTCGCACAGGTTCGGGCCGCTGACCCAGCGGCGCATCGTGAAGACACCGGCGAACTGATCCGTCCACATCACGACCGCGCTCTGGTCGCTCCACGCTACTGCAATGCCAGTGCCGCTCACGTTCGGGTTGTCGGCCTCGCCCAGCTTGAAGGTCTTCGGTGAGGCACAGCCGGCCTTGAAGCGCGTGAGCTGGAACTTCGAAGCCAGGCCTTGGTCCTCGCCCCAGGCGAAGATGCGCACGCCACCGCGGGCACGCACGTCGCCGGGGTAGCTCATCGGCTTGGCGGAGAAGCCGCTGGAGGTGCACCCGGCCGCTCCGCTCGGGAGCTGCTCGTAGAAGCGCATCGTGTTCACGGTGCCCGACGCCTCGAGCCACGCCAGGGCCCAGCCGGTGTCGGTGGCGGTCACCACCGGGTGCACGGGCACGAAGCCGCTGGGGAGAGGATCCGCCGAGATGGCCTTCTCGCCACTGCTCGCCAGCGCCGGGCTCAGGCTCAAGGCGTTGACCGTGTTGGGTGTGGCTGCCGGCCCGCGCTCGAGCGCGACGAGCAGACTGCTTCCATTGCCGGCAATGCTGGGCGTGGTGTTGCTGCCCGCCGGGGTGCCGACCGGCACGTCTGCGGCAGATGGCGTGCCGTTCGACGCGACGGAGCGCGCGTACAGCCCGCCCCAGCTGCTGGTGCGGATGTCGGACCAGATGACGACGAACCCGGTCGGCGTCGCCGCGATGGCCGGGTCACCGGCGGCCTTCGCCGCGCCGTCGCTGATCACCTTGGCGGCCTCGGGGAAGGTGCCGTCGGGAGCCACGCGGCGGAAGTACACCTTTCCAGTGTCGCTCCAGGCGATCCCGAACTGCGACCCGCTCCAGACGATGCGCGGTGCGGACTGCGCGGCGGCGACGTTCACGGGCGTGCCCACCGGCGCGCCGCTGGGGTTCATCCGCACGTAGCGGATGCCTACCGTTCCGTCGACCCACACCACGCCGTAGTGCTTGTCGGTCGGCGACCAGGCCAGGTGCGGCTGCATGGCGTTGCTCGAGCTCTTGAGAAAGTCGGCGGTGCTGCCCGAGACGGGCGTGCCCTCTTCGATCTCGTCCTTGCCGTTGCAGTCGTTGTCCACGCCGTCGCAGCTCTCGGTGGCGCCGGGGTACACGTTCTTGTTGCCGTCGTCGCAGTCGTCGGCGGTGGCGGTCGAGGCGGTGCAGGCCTTGTCCAGGTGCTTGTCGCCGTCGGCGTCTTTGCCCCTCACCAGGCAGGTGGAGCTGCCGCCGGCGGCCTCTTCGCACACGCCCTCGCAGTGTGCTGCGTCCGGGTTCGGACACTTGACCTCGGTACCGGCCACGCACTTGCCGGCGCTGCACGTCTCTTTGCCGGTGCAGGCCTTGCCGTCGTCGCAGTCGGGGTCGGTCTTGCAGTCGGCGGGAAGGCCACCCGAGCCCGCCACGCCGCCCACCCCGCCGGTGCCACCGGTTCCGCCCTTGCCGCCGCCGCCGCCGCCGCTGCCGCCGCTGCCGCCGACGCCGGCGTCGCCGCTCTTGCCGCCGGAGGCCGACGGCTGGAACTCTTCCGACGAGCAACTGGACGTCGCGATCACGCACGGAGCAACGAGCAGCAAGAGAAGCCAGTCAAGGTGACGCATGTTCCCTCCGAAGGCGCCTATTAGACCACGATTGTCGCGCGCGTCGAGCGGGCGGATATAGTGGCGCCGTGCTCGGACGAACCCTCGGCGTCTACCGCTACGGCGGCCGCGCGATTCGGCTGGTCTGGGACACGTCGCGCGCGCTGACCGTCGCGCTCTCGCTGCTCAGCCTGGCGGCCGGCCTGCTCCCTGCGGCGGTGGCCTACGTCGGCAAGCTGATCGTCGATGCGGTGGTGCACGCCATCCAGGCCCCCGCCACGGCGACGCCTGACGTGGCGCTGGGCTATGTGGCGCTCGAGCTCGGGCTGGTCGCGCTGCTCTCGGCCCTGCAGCGCGCCCTCGACGCGGTCAAGTCGCTGCTGCGCGCGCAGCTCAGCAACCGCGTCAACGTGATGATCCTGGAGAAGGCCCTGACGCTGCGGCTCGAGCACTTCGAGGACTCGGAGCTGTACGACAAGATGACGCGGGCCCGGCAAGAGGCGTCGAGCCGCCCGCTGTCGCTGGTGCTGCGCACCTTCGGCTTGCTGCAGAACGGCGTCTCGCTCACCACCTATGGCGCGCTGCTCTGGCAGTTCTCGGGCTGGGCGGTGGTGGGCCTTGTGATCGCGGCGCTGCCCGCTGTCTTGGCCGAGGCGCGCTTCTCGGGCGAGGCGTTCCGCATGTTCCGCTGGCGCACCCCCGAGACGCGGCAGCGCAACTATCTGGAGACGGTGCTCTCGCGCGAAGACTACGTGAAAGAGGTGCACCTGTTCGAGCTTGGCCCCACCCTGCTCGCGCGGTTCAAGAGCATCTTCGAGAAGCTGTACCGCGAAGACCGCGCGCTCACCCTGCGCCGCTCGGTCTGGGGGTTCGTGATGGGGCTGCTCTCGACCGGCGCGTTCTACGCAGCCTATGCCTGGATCGCGGTCGCTGCGGTCGGCGCGCGGATCACGCTCGGTCAGATGACCCTCTACCTGTTGGTCTTCAAGCAAGGGCAGAGCGCGCTCACCGCGTCGCTCGCGGCCATCGGCGGCATGTACGAGGACAACCTCTACCTGTCGAACCTGTACGCCTTCCTCGAGCACCCGGTCCCGCCCGAGGTGGGCAAGGCGTGCGCCGGCCCCAAGCCGGGCGACGGCATCCGCTTCGAGCAGGTGTCGTTCAGCTACCCCGACAGCGAGACGCCCGCCGTCACCGGCATCGATCTGCACCTGGCCCCGGGCGAGAAGCTGGCGCTGGTGGGCGAGAATGGCTCGGGCAAGACCACGCTGATCAAGCTGCTGACGCGGCTGTATCGCCCGACCTCGGGGCGCATCGTGCTCGACGGCCTGCCGCTGGACGAGTGGGACGCTTCGGCGCTGCACCAGCGCATCGGCGTCATCTTCCAGGACTTCGCGCGCTATCAGTTCGTGGTCGGCGAGAACATCGGCACCGGCGACGTGCGCGCGTTCGACGACGAGGCGCGCTGGCGCGAAGCCGCGGCCAAGGGGCTGGCCGCGCCCTTCATCGACGAGCTGCCCAAGGGCTACGCCACCCAGCTGGGCAAGTGGTTCGATCAGGGGCGCGAGCTCTCGGTCGGGCAGTGGCAGAAGATCGCGCTGTCGCGGGCGTTCATGCGCAAGCAGGCCGACATCTTGGTGCTCGACGAGCCGACCGCGTCGATGGATGCCGAGGCCGAAATCAAGATCTTCGACCGTTTCCGCGAGATGACCGAAAACCAGATCGCGGTCCTGATCTCGCATCGCTTCTCGACGGTGCGCATGGCCCACCAGATCGTGGTCCTGGCCGCGGGTCGGATCATCGAGCAAGGCACCCACGAGGCGCTGATGGCCCAGGACGGCCACTATGCCCGCCTGTTCACGCTCCAGGCGGCGGGCTACCGGTAGCGCCCCGCGTTTCGGACAACCCGCACCCCCCGCGTCGCGCGGGCCGCGTGACTTGGCCGCGCGGCGGACAACCTGTGCCCATCGCGTCGCGCGGGCCGCATGACTTGTCCGCGTGGCGGACAACCTGTGCCCACCGCGTCGCGCGGGCCGCACGACTTGTCCGCGTGGCGGACAACCTGTGCCCACCGCGTAGCGCGGACACCCCAACTTGTCCGCGTGGCGGACAACCTGCACCCTCCGCGTCGCGCGGGCCGCGTGACTTGGCCGCGTGGCGGACAACCTGTGCCCACCGCGTCGCGCGAGCCGCACGACTTGTCCGCGTGGCCCGACACGTGGCGCGGTGCTTTGCGGCGGTTCCGAGCGAAGCGAGGGTGGACGCATCAGCGCCGCAAAGTTGCACGCAACTCGCGCGACGGACGGCCGATGAGGGGACATGCTGATTCATGTCGTCGCTCACGCGCTCAGGGGTCAAAGGCCACTCGCCGATCCGGAGACGGCTTGGTGGCTCTGGTGGCGTCTTCGGGCTGGGTTTCCGCTCGCGCTCTCCGCGTGCATCTTGCCGGAGCACTTTCATCTGCTCACGGAGGAACCGAACCCGAACGCCGCCAAGATCCGCCTGGGAGGGATCCTGTCCGGGCTGACGAGGACGGCATCGAAGCGAGTGTTCGAGCCAGTCCCCGAGCCCGAGGAGGTGGCGAACGGCCTGCACCTCGAGCGACTCGTACGGTACATCCACCTGAATCCATGCCGCGCGAAGCTGACTCGCGACCCGCTCTCGTGGCCGTGGTCCACGCACCGCGGGCTTCTTGGCGCCGAGCTGAACCCGTGGGTCAGCGAGCAGACACTGGGGAAGGTGCTTGGGCGGCCGAGCCGCGGGCTGGGAACTTGGCTCCACGGCTACGTGTCGGGCGACCCGTCCGTCGACGTGAGCGGGACTCCACCGCCGGTCCCATCCGCACCGCGCGAGGTCTGCAACGTGCCTCTGGATGCGATCCGCCGAGCGGCGTTCGCCGCCACGCCGTGGTCCCCGCCAACGATTCGGCGCAGGCTGGTGGTCCAGCTTGCACTGCACCAGGGTTGGCGCGACACCAACGCGATCGCCCATGCGGCGGGGCTGAGCACACGGACGGTGCGTCGCATCGCGATGGAACCCAGCGACCCCGGTCTGCTGCGAGCAGCCCAGCTCTGTCTTGGCGACTCGCGCTTGCTCCTACCCGACACCTTGATCCGCCTGGTGAGGCCGCTGCCTCGCCGTTGACGCCGGGGCGCGCGCCGAGGCCGCCCTGCCCGCGCGGCGGACAACCTGTGCCCATCGCGTCGCGCGGGCCGCATGACTTGTCCGCGTGGCGGACAACCTGTGCCCACCGCGTGGCGCGGGCCGCATGACTTGTCCGCGCGGCGGACACCTGTGCCCACCGCGTGGCGCGGGCTGCATGACTTGTCCGCGTGGCGGACAACCTGCACCCACCGCGTCGCGCGGGCTGCATGACTTGTCCGCGCGGCGGACAACCTGTGCCCACCGCGTGGCGCGGGCTGCATGACTTGTCCGCGCGGCGGACAACCTGCACCCACCGCGTGGCGCGGGCTGCATGACTTGTCCGCGTGGCGGACAACCTGTGCCCACCGCGTGGCGCGGGCCGCATGACTTGTCCGCGCGGCGGACAACCTGCACCCACCGCGTAGCGCGGACACCCCAACTTGTCCGCGTGGCGGACAACCTGTGCCCATCGCGTCGCGCGGGCCGCATGACTTGTCCGCGTGGCGGACAACCCGTGCCCACCGCGTGGCGCGGTCTGCATGACTTGTCCGCGTGGCGGACAACCTGTGCCCACCGCGTGGCGCGGTCACCCCAACTTGTCCGCGTTTCGGACATCCTGCACCCACGGCGCGGCACGGTCACGGTCGGAAGAAGCTGCGGACGGCGTCGATGACGCGGCCCTGGCGGTCGGCGTCCAGGCCGGGAAAGAGCGGGAGCGCGATCAGCTCGTCGGCCGCGCGCTCGGCGTGGGGGAACGCGCCGCGCGCGTAGCCGAGGTGCGCGAAGGCCGGCTCGAGATGCAGCGGCCGTCGATAGTAGACGGCGCATCCGATGGCGTGCGCTTCGAGGTGCTGCGCGAGCGCGTCGCGTGGTCCGTCGCGTGGTCCGTCGCGTGGTCCGTCGCGTCGTCCGTCGCGTGGTCCGTCGCGTCGTCCGTCGCGTGGTCCGTCGCGTCGTCCGCCGCGTGGTCCGTCGCGTGGTCCGTCGCGTGGTCCGTCGCGTCGTCCGCCGCGTGGTCCGTCGCGTGGTCCGTCGCGTCGTCCGTCGCGTGGTCCGTCGCGTGGTCCGTCGCGTGGTCCGTCGCGTGGTCCGTCGCGTCGTCCGTCGTGGACGCGCAGCACGTAATGCGCCCAGGCGGGCTCGTTGCCGACGGCGGCGGCGGGCAACGATATCGCGTCGAGGTCGGCCAGCGCGCGGGAATAGGCGGCGGCCAGGGCTCGCCGCTGATCGATCCAGCCGGCGAGGTGCGGCAGCTTCGCACGCAAGAGGGCGGCCTGAAGCGCGTCGAGCCGCCAGTTGCCGCCAAGCTCGAGATGCGCGCGGCGGTCTGCCGAGCCATGTTGCCGGAGGCGCCGCACGCGGTCGGCTGGACCGCCACTTTGGGTGACAACCGCGCCGCCATCGCCCAGCGCCCCCAGAGGCTTGGTGGGGAAGAAGCTGAAGCAGCCCGCAGCCCCGATCGTGCCCACCCGCTTGCCTGCCGTGCGCGCGCCGATGGCTTGGGCGGCGTCCTCGATGACCGGCACGCTGCCGAAGTCCATCGGGGCGGGGTGGCCAAACAGGTGCACCGGGATGACGGCCTGGGTGCGCTCGGTGATCGCGGCACGGGCCGCGGCCGGATCGAGATTCAGGGTGACGGGATCGATGTCGGCGAACACCGGGCGCGCGCCGACCCGCGCGATGGCCTCGGCGGTGGCCACGAAGGTGAAGGGCGTGGTGACCACCTCGGCACCTGCACCCACATCGAGGGCCAGCAGCGCGGCCACCAGCGCGTCGCTGCCCGACGACACGCCGACCACGCAGTCGGCATCGACCTCGAGCCACGCCGCGAGCTCGCGCTCGAACGCGGCAACCTCTTCGCCCAGCACGAACCGCCCACTTTGGAGCACACGCGCAAACGCCGCAGCGAGCGCCGGCTCGAGCGGCGCGTGACTCTCGCGGGCAGAGAACAGGGGGACCGGATCCGGGACCGAAGCCAAGCGGCCTCAGATACCACCTAAAGCCCGACGGGGTGCGTCCGTTCAAGGGGGGGCCATGGCTTCCGCTCTGTCAGCCCCCCGCGTGCTCGGGGGGAAATATGCGCTCGGGCGCGTGCTGGGGTCGGGGACCCAGGGCGCGGTCTACGAGGCCGAGAACCTGTTGGTCGGCAAGAAGGTGGCGGTGAAGGTGATGAGCCGCGATCTGGCCCGCGACGGCTCGCTGCGCGACGCCTTCCTGACCGAGGCGCGCATCACCGCCCGGGTCGCCCACCCGCACGTGGTGGACATGATCGATCTGGGGCTGGACCGCGAGGGCACGCCGTTCATCGTGATGGAGCTGCTCGAAGGCGAGACGCTGAGCGAAATCCTGGAGCGGCGCGGCCCCCTCCCCTTGCCCTATGCCTGCGAGCTGATGGCGCAGGTTCTGGAAGCCGTCGCAGCGGCGCACCGCGAAGGCATCGTGCACTGCGATCTCAAGCCCTCGAACGTCTTCGTCTCGCACCGGCGCCCCGACCAGCCCGTGGTCAAGGTGTTCGACTTCGGCATCGCCGAGGGCGGCATGCACACGCGCCGTGGCGGCGCGGGCACCCCGCTCTACATGGCGCCCGAGCAGGCCACGGGCGGCGACGTCGACGCGCGGGCGGACGTGTTCGCCGCGGGCGCCATGCTCTACGAGATGCTGACCGGCGAGCCGCCGTTCCCGTTCGACTCGCTGCGCCAGATCGTGATCGCCGCCCAGAGCGGCAACTTCGAGCCCCTCGACGCACGCTTGCCCGCCGTCCCGGCCGAGATCTCGGCGGCGGTCGAGCTTTCGCTCGCCGCCGATCGCGAGCTGCGCCTGCAGAGCGTTCACGGACTTCTGGCCGTGCTGTCGCTCCATGCCAGCGGATCGCGGCGCCCCCAGCGCCTGGCATCCCAGGCCTCGGGTGAGCCCATCCCGCTGGTTGCCAAGCCGGCGCCGCCGGCCCCCGCAGAGCAAGTTGCCCCGCGCGATCCGGGCGACGGCCTGAACATCCCGCGCGCGCCGCGCATGCCGTCGATGGAAGACCTGGAATACACCTACGACTGGGACGAGCGTGACGACCGCCGCGACGACCCGGGCAACGACTCGCGCGACGACGACCTCCAGAAAGCGCTGCGTGCCGTGCGGGGGCTGGAGCCCCGGCGCGCCTGGGGAACGGCCAGCATCGCCCTCGGCGCCGGGTTCGCCCTCGGCGCCGCGCTGTGCGGCTGGGTCCTGTACTGAAGCGCGTCGCTGGCGCGCTCAGCGCGCGCGACGGCGTCGCAGCCCCAGAAGCGCCGCAAGGGCCACGCCGGTCACGCCCAGACCGCCCTCCGAGCCGCGCCCTGCGGGCGTCGCCACGCTGCAGCCGCCGGCCTTGTCCTCGCTGCCAACGTTGGCCTCGGGGCTGCCGCCGCCGGCGGGCACGGGCTGCAGATAGAGCTGCGCCATCACGCTGCGGTCGGGCACTTCGAGGTCACGCTTGCCCAGGTCGCAGCTCGAGGTCTTGTAGAACATGGTCGTGGTCGGGTCCTCGTCGTCCTCGCCGAGGCCGAAGAAGTGACCTACCTCGTGCGCGATCACGCTCTGGACGTCGTATTTGGCTTCGCAACCCTCCGCGCTCGCGAGCACGGCGTACTTCTTGTCGGCGTTGATGATCACGTCGCTCTCGGCGATGCGACCGGTGGCCTCGTCCACGAAGGTGATGGTCAGCGCCAAGTCGTGCCTGTGCCCCGGGATCTCGATGGGCGCGTAGATCACGGCGTTGACGCCGTCGGGCTTCAGCTTGGGCTCGAGCCCGCTGGTGGTGTCGAAGGTCACGCTGGGCAGCGTTGCGTCGGACGCAATCCACGCCCCGAACCCCGACTGCACGGCCGCCACCGCCCCGGGCCCCAGGGCCTCGACGGACGCATCGATCTTCACGGTCACGCCGCCGGCGCCCCAACGCTGGGGCATGCCGTGGCTCGAGACCTTCTCCTTGGGTGCGCCATTCACGTACACCGCGGGCGCCTGGTGGCGCTGCGCCTTGGGCGGCCTCGCGAAGTGCCACGCCGCCAGCGCGCTGGTTCCGGTGAGCACGGCGGCCAGACCCCACAGGGCGACCCGGGCGCGACGCCGCGTAGGCGGGGCCGCGGCGCCTGCCGCGTCGGCCTCGGCGGGGGGCTGTAGGGTGTGGGCCTTGGGCCGGAGCGTGAAGATGCTGAGGATCGGGGCCACGGACAGAGTCTTCCGCGGCGCGGGGACAGAGGGTGTGAAGTCGGAGGCCATGCCAACAGGGTTGAACGGCGCGTCGGGGCAAGGCTTTAGGTGGCCCTGGCGGTCGCCGGCTCTGGTGTTCCCGACGTTCGCGCCTCTTGCTCGAAGAGCTCCCGGATTCGTGATGACCGCCGTCGAATGTCTGGCTCGGGCCAAAGCCGCGGGAGAGTCGTACCAGCGGTTCATCAATCAGTTCGTGGACGACTTTCGCCGCGCACCGCCCGCCGAGCGGGCTGCCCAGGTCGCCGAGCCGCTCCCCACCTCCGGCTGTCTCGAGGCGCTCGTGGCCGCAGTGGTGAGCGCGCTCTGTCGCGAGACGGAAACGCCCACGCCCGAGTGGGTCGCAAAGGTCGGCAGCCCCGAGCCGTTCTTCCCATTCCCGGCGCGATCGTTCGAGATGCGCCTGCGGCTGATGGTCGAGTCCCCCGCCCCGTTCAAGATCCGCAACGTGTTCGTGCCCGAGAACTACTTGTCGCGGGCCTGAGCGCCACCAGTGCGGGTGGCCGGCGGTCGACGGGCTGATGCTGTTCAGCTCGGCGGCGGCGGGCCGCGACGCGCTGGCCGCGTTCTGCGGGGAGGTGGCAGCGATCGGGCGGGGTTGAGCGTCGGGCGCGGCCTCCGGCCACCGATCCGCTACACTGCCACCCATGAAGACGCTCACCGCGGTCAGCGTGGTTCCACTGGTCTGCGGAGCCCTCGCCGCGTGCTCCGCGGACCCCGCGGCCACGGCAGGCCCCAGCCTGGGGGGCAGCGGAGGCAGCAGCGCCAGCGGCGGCAGCGGAGGCAGCAGCGCCAGCGGCGGCAGCGGCGGATCGTCCGCGAGCGGCGGCAGCGGAGGCGGCAGTGGCGGCCTGGTCCTGCCCGACGGCGGCCCCCCCGATCAGGACACGGATCAAGACGGCGTGCTGGACAAGGACGAGGGCAGCGGCGACAGCGACGGCGACGGCAAGCCGAACATCAGCGATCCGATCAACGACGGTGCGCCCCCGGCGATCACGTTCACGGCCATCTCGACCACGTTCAATAGTCCCATCGGCATCGACTATCACGAGCCCACCAAGTCGGTGGTGGTCTCGGTCAACTACCCCACGGGCACGCCCAGCGGCTTCGAGCGCATCGAGCAGGACGGCAAGCACCAGCAGTTCTCGAACCTGACGGGGCTGACCGAAGAGGTGAAGATCGCGACCGCGCGATCGGGCAACCCGGGCGGCTTCGTGCCCGGCGATCTGTTCGTGGGCAACGGCATCGACGGCCAGATCGTGCGCATCTCGAACAACGGCGCGGCGGTGACCAACCCCTGGGTCGATCTGCCCGGGGACAACAACGGGCTGATGCGCGGCTCGCTCTACGTCGATCGCGTGGGCACCTTCGGCGGCGACTTGTGCGTGGTCACCACTGCGGGGGAGGTCTGGCGCATCACGGCCGCAGGCACGCCCACCAAGATCGCCTCGGCGGGCGTTCACCTCGAGGGCGCTTTGGTCGTCCCCGACAAGCCGGCGCGCTTCGGCCCCATCGCGGGCAAGCTGATCGCGGGGGCCGAAAACGAGAACCTGCTGCACGCCTTCGCGCCCGACGGCACGAGCACGACCTACGACGTCGGCGTGAAGGTCGAGGACATCGACTACATCGGCCCGAAGGAGAACTTCTTCGGCGTGAACTTCGGCACCTCGCACCTGCTGGGCGCCGCCGCCGATCAGTTCAAGCCGATGATCGGCGACGTGCTGCTGACCACGGAGTTCGGCGCCGCGGGCGCCAGCGGGCTGTTCCGCCTCAAGTGGGACGGCGCCAAGCTGGTCGGCGAGCCCGTCCCCCTGGGCGCCGGCTCGGCCGCCGTGGGCCAGTGGGAGCACACCACGTTTGCCCCAACGGGCATCGTGGAGATCCCGCCGCCGCCGGCGTGACGCGCATCTGCAAGTGGCGATCGCCATGGCGAGGGCGCGCTTCGCCACCCGCAACGGATCGATTTCGGCGGGCAGATCCCAGCTGACTGCTCGGCACGCGGCTTGCGAAGCCCCCGCGGGTGCAACCGCACGACCGCCTCTTCCGCGCCGTCTTCTCCGAGCCGGAGCATGCCGAGGGGCTGCTGCGCGTGGCGCTGCCGGCGCGACTGGCGAGGCAGATCGATTGGACCACGCTGAGGCCGCTGCGCACCGGTCTCGTCGACTCGGCGCTTCAAGCGCGTTACGCCGACGTGCTGTTCAGCGTCCAGCTCGCGGGGCGCCCGGCGATCTTGCACCTGCTGGTCGAGCACCAGAGCAAGCCCGACCGGAGGATGCCCCTGCGCCTGCTGGGCTACATGCTGCGGATCTGGGAGGAGCTCGGGCGCGCTTCGCCGTACGAGCAGATGCTTCCGGCGATCATTCCCATCGTCTGTCACCACAGCAAGACGGGCTGGAGGGTGGCGCGCGCGCTTCGCGACCTGCTCGCGCTGCCGCGCGGCGAGTTTCCGGAGCTCGAGCCCCACGTGCCGAGCTTCGAGCCCATCGTGGTCGACCTGTCGGAGACCGCTGACGACGCGCTGCGCGCGGAGCTGCTCAGCGCCCTGGGGCGCGCGGCGCTGGTGTGCTTGACGCGAGTGCGCGGCGCCAAGGACGTGCTCGGCGTGCTGGGGCGATTCCAAGACGCCTTCACGGCGGTGCTCCAGGCGCCCACGGGGGTCGGTGCGCTGGCGCTGATTGTCAGCTATATTCTTCAGGCCACGGAGGCACCCCCCGAGCAGCTTCAGCCATTTTTCGACCAGCTCGGGGAACGGGCCAAGGAGGCTTTCATGACCGGCGCGCAGATGTTGATCGAACAGGGTAAGGCAGAGGGCAAGGCAGAGGGTAAAGCCGAGGGCAAGGCCGAGCTCCTGCTTCGCCTCTTGCGGCGGAAGTTCGGAAGGGTCCCCGCGGGGGTGGCCAAGCGTCTGCGGGGCGCAGCCAGCGGCGATCTGGACCGCTGGGCCGAGTGCCTGTTCACGGCGGAGAGCATCGGAGAGGTGTTCGAAGAGGAATGAGGGTCGGGCCGGCGTGAGCTTGCCAGGCGGCGCCGGGGCGCTAATGAAGTCAGTCGCGATGCGCCCCCGCCCCCTCTTGGTTCACGCGGCCGCGCTGCTGGCCTTTCTGGGCGCGTGTGCCGGCAAGCCGACGCGCATGGACTGGGCGCTGCCTCAGGTCACAGAGTGGCCCGAAGAGCTGCGCGTCGACGCCTCGGCGCCCCACTGGCCCATGCACCGCGGCGACCCGCAGCGCACGGGTCAGGCCAAGGTCTCGCGCCCCGCGAAGCTCGAGCTGGCGTGGTCGTTCCCCACCGGCGGCCCGATCATCTCGTCGCCGGCAATCGGTGTGGACGGTACCATCTACTTCGGCTCCCTCGACGGCGGCGTGTACGCGCTGAGCCGCAGCGGTCAGCAGGTCTGGAAGTTCCCGACCTTCGCGGCGGTCTGGGCCTCGCCCGCGGTCACGCAGAACGGCACGGTCTACGTCGGCAGCATCGACAAGCACCTGTACGCGATCAACGGCGGCCAGCTGGTCTGGAGCTACCAGCTGGGCAACTGCGGCTTCTCGTCCCCGCTGATCGGCCCCGACGGCATGATCTATGTCGGGTCGAACGATCGGAAGCTGCACGCCGTGCGACCCGACGGCAAGCTGGCCTGGGCTGCCAACACCGGCGCGCCGGTCGATTCGTCCGCCAGCATGAGCCCCACGGGCGAGATCTACGTGGGCAACAGCGCTCGCGCGGTGGTCGCGATCGCGAAGGACGGCAAGGTCCTGGGCCGCTTCGAGCCCGGCGTTGCCGTGCACACCACCCCCACCCTGCTGGCCGACGGCACGGTGGTCTTCGGCGCCGACGACGGCGTGATCTACGCCGTGTACGGCGGCCGCATCCGCTGGAAGCTGCAGACCGGCGCCGCGGTGCAGTCGAGCGTGACCGTCACGCCGCAGGGCACCCTGGTGGTGGGCAGCGACGACCAGCATCTCTACGCCCTCTCCCCCGCCGGCGCCGTGCTGTGGAAGCAGCGCCTGGGCGCCCCGATCCGCAGCTCGGCCGCGGTGAGCCTCGAGGGCAACCTGTTCGTGGGCACGGAAGACGGCACGGTCTACGCCCTCCTCCCGAGCGGGCAGATCGCGGGGTCGCACCGGACCGGGGGTGCCGTCACGTCGTCGCCCGCGATCAGCCCCGACGGCATGCTGGTCGTCGGATCGCAGGATGGGAGGGTGTATGGGTTTCTGTGAGCTCGGGAGGCGCGCGCTCAGGTCGTGCGCGCTCAGGTCGTGCGAACGGTGAGCTTCGCTGAACCCAGCGAGGCCTCGCGCGGGCGAGCGTCGCTGCTGGGTGCGCCCTGCGAGGGCGCCACCGGGGGCGGTTCGGAGGTGGTGGCGTCGTCCTGCATTTCGGGGACCACCCGCCGCAACACCCGCCGCACCTCGTTCGAAGACTGACACGAGGTGATCGAGGCCAAGAGCTCGAGGTTCCGCTCGACGTCGTCGAACGGATAGGCCGCCAGCTTGCCGACGAAGATCTTCGGGTGACGAGTCTTGTTCATCTTCTCGCCATCGAACCCGAGCTCTTCGAAGAGCTTCTCGCCCGGGCGCACCCCGGTGTACTCGATGCGGATCTCGGACTCGGGGTCGAAGCCACTCAGACGAATCAAGTCCCGCGCCAGGTCCGAGATCTTGACGGGGGTGCCCATGTCGAGAACGAAGATCTCGCCCCCGCCGCCGAACGAGCCGGCCTGCAAGACGAGCTGGCACGCCTCGGGAATCGTCATGAAATAGCGCACCATCTCGGGGTGCGTGACCGTGACCGGCCCCCCCGCGGCGATCTGCCGCTGGAAGGTCGGGATCACGGAGCCCGCCGAGCCGAGGACGTTCCCGAAGCGCACGGCCACGAACTTCGTCTTCGAGCGCTGCGACAGCGACTGGACGTACATCTCGCCCACCCGCTTGGTCGCGCCCATGATCGAGGTCGGATTGACCGCCTTGTCCGTGCTCACGAGCACGAAGCGCTCGGCCTCGAAACGGTGCGCCATGTCCGCCACCTTCCGGGTACCGAACACGTTGTTCTTCACGGCCTCGCCCGGGTTCCACTCCATCATCGGCACGTGCTTGTGCGCCGCGGCATGGAAGACGACCTGGGGCCGGTCCGCCTCGAACACGTGCTCGAGCCGCTTGCTGTCGCACACGTCGCACATGCGCGGGGTCACCCGCTCGGCATCGAAGCTCTGCGCCAGCTCGGAATGGATCTCGAAGAGCTGGAACTCGCTCCGCTCTACCAGCGTGAGCGACGCGGGCTCGAATCGAACGATCTGACGGCAGAGCTCCGACCCAATGGACCCACCGGCCCCGGTGACCAGCACGCGCTTGCCACGGATGAAGCCCTCGATCCCCTCCAGATCGAGCTGGATCGGCTCGCGCCCCAGAAGGTCCTCGATGGACACCTTCCGGATCCGGGAGAGGTTCACCTTCCCGTCCAGGATCTCGTAGATGCCCGGGATGATCTTGACCGGAAGCTCGGCCTTCTCGGCCAGCGCCAGCACCCGGCGGACCGCGTCCCCGGGCGCGCTGGCCATGGAGATCACCACCTGGTGGGGCCGGCGCAGCGCCGCCTGCTGCGGCAAGCTATCGATGGGCCCGAGCACCTTCACGCCGTGGATCGCCATGCCGTGCTTCATCGAGTCGTCGTCGAGGAAGCCGACCGGGTCGATCCCCAGCTCGGGACGCGAGATGATTTCCTTGGCCACGAGCGAACCGGCCTGGCCGGCGCCGACCAGCAGCGTGGGAATTCGGGGGGTTTGGGAGTGGCGCAGCCCGTGCGCCTTGCTGCGTTCGGCGAGGATGCGGCGCAGGGCGCGAACGCCGGAGATGCCGAGGAAGGCCAGGGCGTAGTCGATGACGATCACGCCGATGGGGATGGCGGCGTAGCGGGCCCGACCGGTGAAGGTCATGAATTCCGGCGCGATGAACCGCGCCCCCAACAGAATGGCGGCACAAATGGCCAGCGCTACACCGATGGTTCGGACTTCGCGCAGGCTCACGTACGACCAGACGAACCGCGGCACGCCGAAGGCGAGTAGCGTCACGTACTGGAAGCCGACGATGTACGGGAGCGCGAAGACGAGGCGCTTCTGCATCTCGTCGTCCAAGCTGGCGTCGAAGCGCGCAGCGAATGCCAGAACCAAGGCGAGGCTCAGGACTGCGAAGTCGACCAACACCTGAGTCGTGCGAAGCGCCAGGCGTCGCATCTAGTTCCCCCGTCCAAGCACGCGCGTCACACACTTCCGTCGCGCATTGTGCGCAGTGGCGCTGGTGCGCCGACGGTGTTTTTCAGGCGGCAGCATCCGTCTTCTTCGGCGCCTCGTCGGACTGGTAGTACTCGCCGCGGCGGTAGTAGTAGTAGTGGTACTTGTACTCGTGGCGATCGAGGTTCACGGCATTCAAGACCGCGCCGACTGTCTTTCCGCCGACGTCCCTGATGGCGCGCACGCCATGTCGAGCCAGGTCTTTTGCCGTTGAAAACGCACGGATCACCAGGACGACTCCGTCGACCAGCGTCGACAACACCGCCGCGTCGGTAACCGTCACGACCGGAGGGCTGTCGATGATGACTCGGTCGAAGGCCCCCGAGACAGACCGCAGAAACGCCTTGAAACGCTCGCTATGAAAAAGCTCCGCGGGATTCGGCGGGAGCGGTCCAGCGGGGATGAACCAGAGGTTGGGCACCTCCGTCTCCTGGACGATGTCGTCCAGAGAAGCACCATCGACCAACGATGAAGTTACCCCGACGACGCTCTTCTTCCCAAACACCCTATGCACGCGAGGCCGGCGGAGATCGCAGTCGATCACGACTACACGCTGTCCAGCCTGCGCCATTGCAACGGCGATGCAGACAGCGACGGTAGTCTTACCTTCTGCGGGCGCCGGGCTGGTGACGAGAAGAGTCTTGTAGGGCTCATCCGGCGACATGAACATCAGGTTGGTTCGGATGGCACGCGCCGCCTCGGCCACACCACTCATTGGGTTGTCGTGGACGATGAGCTCCGGTCTAACCGGCGAAGTCTCCTTCTGGCGCCGCCTGCGCCGGGACGAGCCGTAGTAGCCACCGAAACCTCGCGTTCCTATCTCCGGGAGCAGGCCGAGGAAGGCCAGGCCGAGGTCGGTCTCGACGTCGTCGGGGGTCTTCAGCGTGCGATCGAGGAGTGCTCGCGCCATCGCCGCGGCGATGCCCAGCGCAATGCCGCCGAAGATACCGAGCCCGATGTTGACTGTGACCCGGGGACGGATCGCCGTGCGCGGCTGCATCGGGCGGTCGACGATTCGAATGTTGTTCACCTGCATCATCCGGGCGAGGTCGCTCTCCTTGGTGCGCTCAAGGAGCATTCCGTACAGCTTCTCCGAGTTGTCCCTCGAACGGCGCAGGCGGTTGTAGTCGACCTCTAGCAGGTTCAGCTCGAGCGCCCGCCTTTTGGCCGCCTCGAACAGCCCGGAAAGCCCTGCCTCCTGTCGCGCTACGGTTGCGAACTCGCGTTCGGTCGCCCGCTTGACGTTGCGGACCTCGGATCTGAGCGCGGATTGGGCAGCGTTCACACGACCATCCGCAGCCACGACGTCCGGATGGCCCGCGCCCTTGCCCTGGCCGAGTAGCCCGGCACGCTCTCGTACAGCGTCCTCATAGCGTTGACGAAGTTGCTGAACCAGCGGGCTCTGGAGCAGTTCGTTCGCGGGAAGATCCGCAGGGTCTTCGCCCTCGATCTTGATCAGTTCGTCGCGCTGGGCCTTCACCTGCTGTTTCTTCGCGCGAACCGAAGTGAGCTCGTCGTTGAGCTGCTTCATCTCCTCCCGCAGCATGTTCGACTGCGCATCGGGGTCCAGAGAGAGCACGTTCTTGTCCAGTTTGTACTGGTGCAGAGCGCGCTCGTTCGTCTCCAGCTCTCCCCTCACCTTGTCGAGCTGAGTCCCCAGCCAGTCGACCGCAGAAGTCGTCGACGACCGCGCGGAGTCCAAGTTCTGGTCTACGTACGTGTCGAGGAGTACCGAAAGCACCCGCTGCGCCCGGGCGGGGTCGGCGTCCTCGAACTGGACGACCGCGAGTCGACTCTCCTTCACCGGTTCGACCTTCAGGCGCGCTCGCAGCAACTCCGCCGCTTCTTCCGGGGCCCAAGCGCGGTCGAGCGGCTTCGCCCCGGGCGGGCGGTTGCGAACGAAGGAAGCATCGTTCTGCAAGTCGAGCTGGATCACCACGGGCACGGCGACCCGAAGGGACTGCATGAGCTTGTACTGAGTCTCGTAGTACTCGCGGTTGTTCCAGTACGTCCCGGTTCCGAGGTCGACGACCATGTCGACGCTCTTGCCAAGCGGCCTCGGGGGATTCGGGTCCAGCTGAATCGTGGCTGAGGCCCGATAGATCTTCGTTTGACCTAGCGTGTAGAACGTCACCGCGAGCGCAACGGCGAGCGCCGTAGCCACCGCCATGGCCCAGTGCTTGCGTACACTGCGCCAGACGCTGAGGATGTTGAGCTCACCTGCGCCCGTCGCCCGACTGGCGGCACCCGATTCTGCGGTTGTTGAGGACATGACTCCGGCGAGCTGGGGCCGCTACCTGTACCATTTGGATGCCCAGGGGGTCAGTGCGATTCACCCGTCACCGTCCCCTGTAACTTCAATAAGTTACCCCTCGGTCCCGCGCGAAGACTGGGCATCCGTCACTGTCAGAGCGACCAGACGGAACCGCTGCAGGTCACAGTGCAACTATTTGCTCCGGTGTGACAAAACCTGGAATTGCCTATGGCCTCTCGAGAAAGCACCGCGGGGCGCGTTTGCATGGCGTTGCTCGCCGTGGCGACGATCGGGTCCGTGTTGGCCATCGGCGCGGTGCACCTGCCCGCGACAGTCGTCGCTGGGCTCCTCGCGACCGCTGCGGCGACGCTTGCACTGCGTGCGAGTCCGAAAGGGCATGCGGCTTTGTGGCCGGCCGCCGTCCCACTGCTGCTCGCTGCTTACACGACTCTCCAGGCGGTCCCGATACCCATCTCGGTGCTGGCGACGATTGCTCCGAGTAACGCAGACGTGTGGCGCCGCGCTCTGACACCGTTCGGCGAGTCGGGCCCGAGTTGGACGTCCGTCTCGCTCGACGCAGGTGCAAGCGTGGTTGAAGCGTCGAAGTGGCTCACCTACGCGTTCGTCTTCGTGTCTTCGGCGATCGTTAGCGTGAAGCGCGGAGCAACCTGGGCCCTCCTGGTGGTTCTGGTGGCCGGGACGGCGGCAGCGCTGACAACGCTCGCGCACGGTCTGCTCGGCGCCGAGAAGGTCTTCGGCCTCTACCAACCTTCCTTCCCTGTGGCCGCCTGGCACGTGGGCCCTCTCCTGAACCCCAACAACCTCGCCAGCTACCTCAACCTGACCGCGCTGATCGGGATGGGGTTGATGCTCAGCGAGAAGCCCGCCGCGCCCCGCTGGCTCCTAGGGCTGGGCGTAGCCACCGTGGTCGGCGTGAGCGTCACGTCGGCCTCGCGGGGCGGAGCATTGGCGCTGGCCACGGCTGTGGTCACATTCGGCGTGGCTGTCGCGGTCCGGGGAGCGCGACGCGGCAGGTCTGCGGCGCTTCCTCGCGCGCTTTCCCTCGGCGTGCTGGCTGTGTGCGTCGGTGGAGGAGCGCTGGCCTACCTAGGGGGCAGCACACGCACTTGGGTCGAGCTCTACGACAAGGATCTCGAGAAGCTGAAGATGCTGACGTGGGCCAGGCCGTTGGTCGCGGAGCATCCGTGGTTGGGCGTCGGCCGGGGCGCGTTCGAGAGTGTCTTTCCCGCCTATCGGTCCGAGGCGGGGAACGTCATCTACTCGCACGCAGAGAGCTTCCCTATCCAGTGGGCGGCGGAGTGGGGCCTGCCGATCGCAGTCCTCGCCGCGGTCACTCTGCTCTGGTCTGTGCGACCATCGCGACTCGCTGCCTCTCGTTGCACCGCCACTCTGGGCGCTTGGATCGGCGTCGCGGCAGTCGTTCTGCACAATCTTGCGGATCTGGGGATGGAGGTGCCCGCCATCATGATCGCGCTGGCACTGACTGCGGGAGCGCTGGCTGGGCAAGCAGAGCGCACGACGCGATCCGCCCGCACCCCAGCAAAGCCCGCGGCCCGGCGAGCGGCCGCCACGGTCGCTGCGCTCCTCGGCAGCGCAGCGGCGGTCTGCGCGCTAGCGTGGGGCTGGCACGACGTCGGCCACGATCGCGCAGAGCTCCACCGAAAGTTCGCCGGCGGTGGCGGCGCCAAGGATCCGGAGCGCCGTGCGGAGCTCCGAGCGATGCTTCGCCGAGCCATGCTCCGCCATCCAGCGGAACCCTATTTTCCCCTCCTTGGCGCGCTGCTGGCGCGCGGCGGCAAAGATGCCAGCCCTCTGCCGTGGCTTTCGCGCGCCTTCGAGCGGTCCCCCCACAGCGCACGCCCGCACCTTCTGGCGGCGGAAGTCTTCGCCGAGGCAGGAAGACTACCCCAAGCGTTCATGCATCTTCGCCTCGCTGCAGAACGGGACTCCGTGGCAATCGGTCAGGTCGCCGATCGGGCGGTCCGCTGGTCGCGCGATCACGCCGCGCTCTCGAGCGTCGTCCCCGACGGGGCCCACGCGGCGAGCACGCTGGAGGCATTGGCGTTGGCGGTTCCTGCCAAGGACGGCGGGGAGCTGCGACGTCGATTGTTGCGCGACGCTCTGGCGCGTGATCCGAAGCGGCACGGTGCCATCGAAGAGTTGGCATGGGACCTACTTGGCGAGCTCGCGCGACAGGACTCGTCCCCCGTGTGCGCGGGTGAAGCCCGGGCGAACTGCATGGCAGAAGTGAGAGGGTTCGCGCGAGCACTGGAGGAGACGAGCCCAGGCACCTCGGCGGGGCTTCGCGTCCACGCCGCGTTACTCCGTCGAGACCGCAAACCCGAGGAGGCAGAGCGGCTCCTCGCCGAGCGTTGTCGCGCCATGTCTGATCGGCCCGTCTGCCTCCAAGCTCGGCTCACGGCGGCGGCGGAATGCCATCCGCCGACTCAGCTCGCCAGCGCGATCCGCGAGTACCTGGCATCGCGCTGTTCGCACGCCGAGGACTGCGCGACCGCCGCCTCGTTCGTCGGTGACCTCGAGCTCGCTCGAGGCGAGCCGGGGTCCGCGCTCGCCCACTTTCGTCGGGCTGCCGCCGAGGCGCCGACAGAGCAACGGTGGCTCAAGCTCGCCGACGCCGCGACGTCGATTGGCGCGCACGCGCAGGCGCTCGAGGCGCTCGGGAAGGTTGCGGGCCTCCGCGGCGGTGCGGATGAGCAGCTCCGAGCGCGGATCGCGGGCGAGCGCGCGGCCGCTCTGCGGCAGGCCGACGCCATCTCGCCGGGGCGAAACCCCGCCGCAGACGGCGGAATCTGAACCTCTGAAGGCCTCCGGCAACGAATATCCCACCCCGCCCGCCGCCGATTGACTAGGCTCCCGCCCCCTCAACCCGCATGAATCTCCTTTCCCGCGCGGCAAAAAGAGCTTTTGACCTCACCGCGGCCTCCGCTGGGCTCGTGGTGACAGGTCTCCCGCTCGCCGCGGTCGCGGTGGCCATCAAGGTCGATTCGCCGGGGCCGGTCTTCTATCGTGGCGAACGTGTGGGCCTGCACGGCAAGGCGTTCCGGATCTTCAAGTTCCGCAGCATGCACATGCACGACGGCACGGGACCGCACACGACCAAGGACGGCGACGCACGGGTCACCCGCGTCGGGAAGCTGATTCGCAGGTACAAGCTAGACGAGCTCTCGCAGCTCATCAACGTGGTGCTCGGAGACATGAGCCTCGTCGGGCCTCGGCCCGAGGTTCGCTGGTGTGTCGACCTCTACACGGCGGAAGAGAAGTCCATACTCACCGTGCGGCCAGGGATCACAGACTGGGCCTCGATCAAGTTCCACAATGAAGGGGAGATCATCGCGGCATCAGACTACGATGACCCAGACCAGGCATACCTGGAGCTGATCCGACCCGAGAAGCTCCGACTCCAGCTCAAGTACGTGCGCGAGCGCACGATGTGGACCGACATTCAGATCATTCTCGAGACGCTGCGCAAGCTCTTCGCGACGAGGACGGGGCTCGAGTCTAGCTCCACGGCGTCCGCGCAGGTGCCGGCGGCCCAATCCCCTCCGAGGAGCACCCTCGCATGAACGCTAGTCTGGCTGACCTCGAACGCTTGGCGATCACGACCCGGCGGCGGGTGATAGAGCTTTCGTACAGCTCCAAGAGCGGCCACATCGGGTCGTCGCTCTCTTGTGTCGACCTGCTGGTCGCCCTCTACGAGCGCTTTCTTCGGCTGGATCCGGCGCAGCCCGCGTGGCCGGAGCGCGACCGCTTCATCATGAGCAAGGGTCACGCTTGCACCCCGTACTACGTCAGCCTCTCTCGCCGAGGGTTCATCCCGGCGGAGACGTTAGCCGAGTATGGAGTTGAGGGCGGCGTGTTGGGACACCACCCGCACAAGAACGTCGACTTCGGGATCGAGCTATCCACCGGCTCGCTCGGACACGGGCTCTCGGTCGGCGCGGGAATCGCGTTCGGGGCGAAGCTCGCGGGGAAGAGCTTCCGGACTGTCGTGATGATGTCCGACGGTGAGCAGGACGAAGGCGCAGTCTGGGAGGCTGCCTGCTTCGCGCGCCACCACGCGCTGGATCAGCTCCTCGCCGTCGTCGACTTCAACAAGATGCAAGCCCTCGGGGACTGCAACGAGATCATGGACCTCGAACCGCTCGACGCGCGGTATCGCGCTGCGGGCTGGGGGGTCCGCCGCATCGACGGACACTCCATGCCCCAAATCGTTGATGCGCTGCACGCGTTCCCGTTCGAGGCAGGAAGGCCCAGCGTGATCATCGCTGACACCGTCAAGGGCAAGGGCGTGTCGTTCATGGAGGGGTCGTTGCTCTGGCACTACCGGTGTCCGGATCCCCGGGAGTACGAGGCCGCTCTCGCGGAGCTGAAGGATGCGTAGCGCCATCGTCCGAACTTGCGCCAGCCTCGCGCGCGAAGGGGTGGACCTTCACTTCCTCACGGCCGATTTGGGCTTCAAGGTCCTCGACCCCTTCCGCGAGCCGTTCCCGGAGCGGTTCACGAACGCCGGCGTCGCAGAGTCGAACATGATCAGCGTCGCGGCAGGGCTGGCGATGACCGGCAAGCGCCCGATCTGCTACTCGATGGTTCCGTTTCTGTTCTTCAGAGCGTTCGAGCACGTGCGCCTCGACGTCGTCGCACCTCGTCTCCCGGTGGTGCTGGTCGGTGTGGGTGGGGGTCTCAGCTACGGCCACGAGGGCATGAGCCACCACGCCATCGAGGACGTGGCCATCGCGCGTTCCCTGCCCGGTCTCACGGTGCTGTGTCCCGGAGATCCAGTAGAGGCCGAGGCCGCGCTCCGTTATGCGATGCAGTTGGACGGACCGTCTTTCATCCGCCTCGGACAGAACAACGATCCAGTGCTCCACCAGGAAGCGCCGGCGGACATCCGGCTGCCGCTCCCGATACGACGAGGTCGCGGTGAGGTCGTCGTCTTCGCCCTCGGGCACATGCTCGCCACAGTCACGGAGGCAGCCGCGTCGCTCCAGGAGCAGGGGGTCTCGGTCGACGTGTTCAGCCTCCCCTGTGTGAAGCCATTCCCCGTCGAGTCTGTCCGCCAGTTGACCACGAAGGCCAAGGTCGTCGTCACGGTCGAGGAGCACTCCGTCATCGGTGGGCTGGGCACCGCGATGTTGGAAGCCCTCCACGGGTCGAGCTACTCGGGGCGGTTCGTAAAGATTGGCCTGCCGGACGAGTACTGCACGACGCACGGAACCCCGAAGTGGCTGCGCACGCACTACGGCATCGGCGCTGCGGACATTGCTGCCAGAATCAAGGAGCTTGCTTCATGAGCGACAACCCGACGAACTCCCCCGCGGTGGAGGGCGGCTTCCGGACACCGGCGGAGAAGCTGGTCGGCACTCGGCTTCAATCGGTCTTCGAGCGCTGCCCCGACCCGTGGGAGAAGAAGCTCGAGAACTTCCCCAAGTACGTCAAGCGCCAGAACCTGACACGTTTGCTCGCACAGTACGAGATCTTCAAGCGCATCCTCGGCGTGAAGGGTTCGGTCGTCGAGTGCGGGGTGCTTCGAGGCGGCGGGCTGATGTCCTGGGCTCAGCTCAGCGCGATCCTCGAGCCCGTGAACCTCACGCGGCGCATCTACGGCTTCGACACCTTCGAAGGCTTCCCGTCCGTGTCCGAGCGGGATCGCGGTCCCAGCTCGGAGCACGTGAAGGTCGGGGATCTCTACGCCAACTCCCACGACGAGCTGAAGGAGCTAATTCAGATCTACGACTCGTATCGCTTCCTCGGGCACGTCGACAAGGTCCACCTGGTGCGCGGCGACGCGACGAAAACGATCCCCGAGTTCATCGAGTCACACCAACACCTCGTAGTCAGCTTGCTCTTCTTGGACTTCGACCTGTACGAGCCGACACGGGTCGCGCTGAAGCAGTTCTTCCCCCGTATCCCCAAGGGCGGAATCGTTGCTTTCGACGAGCTCGACAACCCGCTCTGGCCGGGCGAGACGTCCGCGCTCCTCGACGAGCTCGGGATCGGCAAGCTGAGGATCCAGCGCATGGAGTTCGACCCGTACATCGGGTTCGCGGTGGTGGAATGAGCATGAAGCTTCTGCACGTAGTGGGCGCACGCCCGAACTTCATGAAAGTGGCACCCGTCCATGCGGCATTCGCACGCACCCCGGGGTTCACTCAAGTGCTCGTTCACACCGGACAGCACTACGACGCCAACATGTCAGACGTGTTCTTCCAGGAGCTGGGCATCCCAGCCCCGGACGTCAACTTGAACGTCGGCTCCGGCACCCACGCTCAGCAGACCGCCGAGGTGATGACTCGCTTCGAGGAGGTCGTCGCCACCGACAGGCCGGACATGGTTCTGGTCTACGGTGACGTGAACTCCACGGTCGCAGCTGCGCTCGTCTGCGCGAAGTTGCTGATCCCGGTTTCGCACGTCGAGGCCGGCCTTCGCTCACGCGACCGCACGATGCCGGAGGAGGTGAACCGCCTGCTCACCGACCAGCTCGCGGACTTGCTGCTGACCCCCTCGACCGACGGCGACGAGAACCTGAAGAACGAGGGCCGCCCGGCGCAGGCCATCCATTTCGTCGGGAACGTGATGATCGATACCCTCATCCGCTCCCTCTCCTTGAGCAAGCCGCCGCCGTTCGACCTGCCTCCGCGCTTTGCGCTCGTGACGCTGCACCGACCTTCCAACGTCGATGACGCAGCCGGTCTGCGGGAGCTGCTCGATGCGCTCGCGGACGTTGCCCGGGGGACCGACGTACTGTTCCCTGTCCACCCTCGCACGAGGAAGCAGATCGCCGAGCTCGGATTCGACGCACCGCCCGGGCTGCGCCTGCTCGACCCCGTCGGCTACCTCCAGTTCCTGTATTTGCAGCAGCGCGCCGCGGTGGTGGTCACCGACTCCGGCGGCATCCAGGAGGAAACGACCTACCTCCGTGTCCCCTGCGTCACGATGCGTGAGAACACCGAGCGTCCCATCACAGTGACGGTGGGCACCAACGTGCTCGCCGGCAAGGACGTGAAGCGCATGCGCGAGCTGGTGGGTCAGGCGCTGTCGGGTGACTGGAAGAACGGCGAAATCCCGCCGCTCTGGGACGGCAAGGCCGGCGAGCGCATCGTCGAGGTCGTTCGTTCATACCTCTCGAGCAGGACAGCATCATGAGCTCCACAGCCACCCAACGGATCAAGACCGCCGTTGTCACCGGCGGCGCGGGCGCCATCGGCTCGCGTCTCGTTCACCGACTCCTCTCCGACGGCGCCGAGCGCGTGCTGGTCATCGATGACCTCTCGTCGGGCTACCGCTGGCTGCTGCCAAAAGACGACCGCGTCGAGCTGCTAGTGAAGGACGTATGCGACATGCGGGACGTACCCGCCCCGGCGGACGCGCCGACCGTGTTCCACCTGGCCGCCTTCTTCGCGAACCAGAACAGCGTCGATCACCCCCTCGACGACCTCCACACCAACGGGCGAGGCACGTTGACCACGCTGCTCTGGGCCAGGGCGCGCTCAGCGGCGGCCGTCGTCTACGCCTCGGCGGGCTGCTCCATTGCGGGCCACGGGATCGAGGCGCCGATTCGCGAAGACATGCCGGTGAGCCTTCACCTCGACACGCCCTACCAAATCACCAAGGCGCTCGGTGAGTTCTACTGCAACTACTTCGGCGAGTCGCTGCACACCGTCCGCTGCCGCTTCTTCAACTCGTACGGGCCGGGGGAGGTTCCTGGCCACTACCGGAACGTCATCCCCAACTTCATCTGGCGCGCGCTGACCGGTCAGCCCTTGATCATCACGGGCACCGGCGACGAGACGCGCGACTTCATCTTCGTGGACGACCTGGTCGACGGTCTGGTCCGCTCCGCGACCACCCCCGGGGCACGCGGCGACGCCATCAACCTGGGCACCGGCGTCCAGACCCGGATCGGCGACCTCGCCGAGTGGGTGCTCGCTGCCTGCCAGTCGAAGAGCCGCATCGAGTACGCACCGCGGCGGGCATGGGACAAGAGCACTCACCGCGAAGCCAACATCGACAAGGCGAAGTCCGTGCTTGGTCTGCGCCCCTCAGTGACCGTGCGGGCCGGACTCGAACGCACGGTCGCGTGGTTCCACGGAAACCGCGAGGCCATTCGCGCGGCGGCGGAGACGGAACGGGCGCGAAGCTCGACGGGGGGAAGCTGATGAAGGTCGTGGTCACCGGCGGCGCCGGGTTCATCGGGTCACACATCGTCGACGCGCTCGTGGCGCGTGGGGACGACGTCACGGTGGTCGACAGCTTGGATCCCGAGATCTACAGCTCGCCGCCCGGGTATTTGAACCCAGGGGCGAAGTACTTCCTGACCGACCTCCGCCACTTTCAGCCTACCGAGCAGTTCAACGACACCGAGGCGATGGTCCACTTGGCGGCGCTGGGCGGCGTCGCGCGCGCGGCCCGCCAACGTGAGAACGTGTTGACGGCAAACGCCGGCGGCACGGCCAGGCTTCTCGAGGTGGCCGCCCAGTGGCCACGACTCCGGCACACGGTGCTCTGCAGCAGCTTCAGCATCTACGGCAGCAACTACGAATACGCTTGCTCGAAGTGCGGCGCGCGAGGCCGTGGTGAGCGGAGCACCCAGGACATGGACGCGGGGCGCTTCGAGGTGCGGTGCGCCAGCTGCAACGCCGATGCGGGCATCGTTCCCATCACGGAGGCCGCGTCACCCAACCCGCTCGAGACGTACGGCGCGTCGAAGTACATGCAGGAACTCTGCTTCAGGGGCTTCGAGCGGGGAGCGTTGTCCGTGCTGCGCTTCTCGTCCGTCTACGGCACCCGCCTCCGCCTCGACGACGGGGAGGCCACCATCATCGCGAAGATCGCCGGATGGATCCGCGAGGGGAAGCGGCCGCAGCTCTTCGAGGACGGTCGCCAGATCCGGGACTGGGTCATCGTGAGCGACATCGTGGATGTTGCGCTGAACCTCATCGACGGGCGCCCTGCGCCGCCGGTCATCAACGTCTGCTCGGGGGTCCCCACCACGCTAGCCGAAGCCTGCCAAGCCATCTCGAGTGCGATGGGGCGGGAGTGTCCCCCGGAGGTCGTCGGGGGCTACCGCAAGGGCGACATGCGCCACTGCCTGGGCGACCCCAAGACGGTGCGGGCGGTGCTTGGACGGGACCCGGTGCGGTTCGTAGACGGCGCGAAGCTCGCCTTCGGCAGCTGACGCGAAAAGAGACATCTCGAGATGTGCGGAATTCTACTCACCTACGGTACCGGTCGTCCGTTCCACCATCGCCTGCTCGCGAGCCTGCGCAAGCGCGGGCCCGACAGCGTCGGTTTCTGGACCGACGGCGCGCTGCATATGGGGCACACCCGCCTCGCCATCCTCGGCCTGGATGAACGCGGCATCGAGCCGCTCGAGAACGACACTCACGTTCTCATCTACAACGGCGAGATCTACAACTTCATCGACCTGAGCAATCGCCTCAAGTCCGACGGCGTCCACGTGTCCGCCACGAACGACGCCGAGACGCTGCTCCACCTCTGGAGCCGCTACGGCGAGAAAGTCCTCGCTGACCTGACGGGCTTCTGGGCCTTCGCGATTTACGACAAGGCGGCCCGCAAGCTCACGCTGGTTCGCGACCAGCTGGGAATCAAGCCGCTCTACTACGCGCGGACCGCGAAGGGGCTTCACGTTGCTTCGACCATCGGAGCGCTCCTCGACGTCATGGATGAGTCGCCGGAGCTCGATTACGAAGCGATGAGCGAGTACGTGCGCTACCAGTTCACGTTCGCCGACAAGACGTTCGTGAAGCAGATCAAGAAGGTGTTGCCCGGGCACCTTGTCGAGATCGACCTGGACACCAGAGAGCTCCGCACTCGCTGCTACGAGGACATCTTCCAGTCCGAAGCCGACACGAAGGAGCCGGCATCCGAAGAGTGGGTCCAGAAGACACGCGAGCTCTTGGGGCAGTGCTGCATCGACTCCACCATCAGCGATACGTCCTTCACGACCTTCTGCAGCGGCGGACTCGACTCCAGCCTGATCACCCGGGTCACCACCCCGGAGATCGCGTACCACTGCAACTTCTCTGACTCGGAGTGCAACGAGACGTTCTTTGCGCAGCAAGCGGTCAAGGACACGCGCATCCGCTTGTTCGTCGTCAACGCCGAGGAGCAGTTCGATCTCGTCGACAAGCTCGCGTCCATCGTCGAGGACTTCGACGAGCTGAGCATCGGCTCGGTCATCCTACCCTTGGAAGATCTGCTGACCCAGGTGAAGCGCCGCTACAAGGTCATCCTGACGGGCACCGGGGGTGACGAGCTCTTCGCCGGGTACGTGCGCTACCAGCTCGCGCTGGGCCAGTGCTTCCACGACCCGTATCGGGCCCTGTACGACAAGATGCAGGGGCTCAAGACCCCCGCCGAGCGCTTCGAGCTGGCTCATCGCAAGGGCGACCCACAGTACTATCGCTTCTACGAGCCCAAGGTCGCTGGCACGTTCCAGGAGGCGTACGACGCCTGCGGCTCGAGCAGCGACGAGCTCCGCCGGATGCTCACCTTCGACCGCCGCTACTTCCTATCCGGGTTGCTCAATATCGACGACAAGATGTGCGGTCGGCATTCTCTCGAGAGTCGTCCGAGCTTCCTCCACCAGGCGTTCGTTCGTCACGTTCGGCGCTTGGACTCCCAGGAGTTCATCCAGAACCACGAGCTCAAGTGGCTGCTTCGCAAGGTGGCCCGCGGCACCCTGCCCGACACGGTGATCGAGCGCCAGGACAAGATGGGGTTCACGACCCCGATCGGCACGTTCGTGAACCGCTCGTCGCATCGAGTGCGCGAGCAGCTCACGTCGTCCCGCTTCCGCGACCTCTACGATCTCCGCAAGATGAACCTGACCGCGGAGACCAAGTTCTCCCGCGAGGTCTTCGGCCTGGTGATGCTCGACCTCTGGCTCAACCGGTACATCAAGAACCGGGGCGCCGAGGCTCATTAGCGCCGAGTCGCTCGCGGCCTCCGCAGCCAGCCAATGGCAGCCGCCAGCACAAGCGCCAGCCCACCCCTGCTCCAACCCGCTCCGGGCGAGCGACCGATCACCTCGCAAGTGCAAGCGCGGCCGCTCAAGATGTCGTCGGTCCCGTTCCCGTCGGGGGGACCGGCATCCCCGCCTGCGTCCTGCCCTGCGTCCTGGCTCGCGTCCGGACCGGCGTCCGTTCCTCCTTCGGGGCCCGCGTCCACACCAGCGTCATTGGAGCCTGGGAAGTGCACCACGACTCCGTCGGACAAGACGTCCGGCGACTTCTGTTGTCCCTTCATCGCGCGAACTGCGAGTTGATAGCTCTCGCCATCGGCGAGCGGGAGCCCGGGCACCGTCGCCTCGGTCACCGTCCCGACGTCCGTCCACTCCGAGATTCTGTTGCCCGTGCCTTGATCGACCACAGCAACCCGGTACCCGGTGGCGCCGGCCACAGGCCCCCATTTGCCCGATAGCATTGTCACGGTCTCGACGTCGTCCACGTCGGCGTTGCTGATTCCATGAGCCGGGTCGGTATCCCAGACAAATGCCGGTCCGTTGATGGGTGGCTGGCGCAGGTCGTAGAGGTACCCGTCCGCCACCGAGACGACGATGTCGTCGTTGCCGTCACCGTCCGTGTCCGCCAGCACCGCAGCGCCGACGGGCCAACCGAAGTCGATGGCGTAGTCGAGCTTACCCGCGCACACGTCGACGACGTAGAGCCAGCCGTCGGTCGAGCCCACTACTGCGCTGGGGTGTCCGGCACCTGTCAGGTTCTGGTGTACGACGCTCGAACCGAGGGCGCCCACGAACGGCGCGCCGGAAGCGGCCGCGGCGCCAGACGCGAAGAGCTGGCCGCCCGCGAGAAATGCCGTCTTCGACGTGCCAGCAGATACGCCAGACGCAACGGTGATGCGGAGCTGACCTGCAACTGCGGCCGCCGCTTCGGAGAGCACCGTGGCTCCACCCGGACAAATCGCGATCGCGCCGTACGGGAAGGGTCGGTCTCCCGGATCCGTGCCCCAGAGCGTGGTGCTCAAGTCGTGACCCCAGGCCTGGCTCTCCAGGAAGCCGCCCTGGTAGATGACGTCCTTCATACCGTCCCCGGTGAGGTCGACAAGGAGCGGCATGAAGTAGGCGGCGCTGGGACCGCCGGTCGCCAAGACCTTGCCATCTGTCCCGCCGAGCACTTGCGTCACGTAGTGTTGGAGCACCACGTCGTCGCGGCCGTTTCCGTCCCAGTCCACGGCTGCGAGCCCGGCGGGGAGACGGGTCGGTCCCGGGTTGAGGTCAGGTCCATTCCAAAGAGTGGCTCCGTCTTTCCCCGACAGCGCTCGGGTGTGCAGAACCGTGTCTGCGGGCGCTCCCCACTGCACGACGAAGTCGGGCACGTCGTCCACGTCGATCTTCGCTGCAACGATATCGTTCAAGGGAGAGCGCTCAACGCCTGTGCTCCAGAGAATCGAGCCAGCTGGGCTGAGCGCCCTGATTTCGTGGTTGGGGGGATCCGTCACGGGCTCGACCAAGGCGCGGCACGCGATGATCGGCCCCTGATCTGTCGAAGCGATGACTGGAGCTAGCGTGTTCGACTTGGACCACGCTGGTGCCGGCTTGTCCGCCAGCCCGGCGTCCTTGGTGTCGAGCCGGACAGTCGCGCCACGGCTGTCGGGCACGACGATGGACTGGGCCGGATCGTTCTCCAGCTTCGCGGCGACGGGGACGAGTTCGAGCTGGCGCCAACCACCGCTCGCGTAGTACCCGCCGAACTCCATCTCCTTGCCGGTCGGAACCAGCGCGGCATCCAGGGCCGTGAACCTCCCATCCGATCGGGCGACCGCGAGCTGGGAGTACGGCTTATCCAGCGGCGGCATGCTCCACGCTCTCAGCAGCGCAGCGCCACCGACTGTCACATGCGAAGCCACCTTGACGGGCTGCGGGCCGCTTACCCGGTAGACGGCGAGCTCGGTCTGGTCGAGGTTTGAAGTGGCCAGCTCCGCATGCGAATCGCCGTCAAGGTCCGCCGTGACCAACCTCTCCGCAATGCTTGAGCGACGCGCCAGGTCGTAGTCGAACTGCGACAAGCTCCGCCTACCCAGCAACGTCCAGCGCGGCGCGAGCTTCGGCGTCGGCGTGCGGCTGAACGAGTACCCGGAGAGGGAGTTGTTCGATGTCGTCAGCACATCGAACGCGGAACCGGGCCCGACCCTCTCCGAGCCCACTACCCGCTCCCCAGCAAGGGTGGAAAGCGTTTGGCCGCTCTTTGCGTCGATGACGTAGGTGAGTGGCAAGCCATCGGCGGCTTCGCCGCTCACCACCAGCTCGAACAGACCGTCGGCGTCCAAGTCTACGACTGGATTCGATCCGACCGTGACTCGCGCGTCGAGCTTCCCGATGTCCACGGACCAGCCTACCTCCACCTTCGGGACCGACTCGTCGAACCGCACCAGCATGGCCTTGTGGCCAGTGCCTGCCGAGTAGTCCGCGGTGGACAGCACGCACAGCAACTCTTCGCCAGCCGTGCCGTCGACGTCCTCAGGAACGCAGCGGCTCAAATGCGTCGGTGCTGGGAGGCCTGAGGCAGTCGCCAGGCTCTTGCCGGCCGCGACGTCGAGTACGTCGAGCGCACCCGGGGAAGCGTACAGCAGCCGCACCGCGCCGCTTGATGCTGTAAACAGAGTGGTGGAGTTCGAGTTGCCACACACGATGGAGGGCAACGTGTAGAGCTTCTTCGGAGCGGAGAGGCCATTGGCAAAGGAGTAGACGAATCCGCTCGCGCCGTTGTTGACCGCGCAACAGCCGCACTCTTGGGTCAGCACCTCGAGCTTGCCGTCTCCATCGAGGTCCCCCACCCGCACACCACTCAGGGTACCCAAGTCGGTCGCAGGCTCGACCCACACGAGCGCGCCGTTGGATGAGTCCACTACAACGATTTGGCTGGTGGTGCGCGTCAGCAGTTCCACTTTCCCGTCGCCGTCCAGGTCGGCCGTGCCGACTATCCCCTGGAACCCTCGCGTCGGCGTCTGCCAGATGGTGGCACCAGCCAGTCCTCGCGCGGACAGCTTGCCGCCCGTCGCGAAGATGACCTCTGCGGACTGGTCGCCGGTTACGTCGAGGCCTATCGCACCAGTCACCCCTACCGCGCCGCCGAGGTAGTAGCGCCAGTAGGAAACCGGCGACGTCAGGTTGGACTGCCCGGAGGCCAACGCCGTGCGCTGTGCATCGCGCCTCGCAGAGGGCCAATCTGCGGATGCTTGGCCCGCAAGAAGGACCAGTACCCCTACCGCGGCCCTTCCAGCTGCCAGCCCCATCGGTGCCGAGGACATGACCGACGAAGGATAGCACGCGTCGGTCTATTGCCCTCGCCTCCGCCAGCGGGAGGCGCGGCATGCGCGCGCCTGTCGCTAGCGCTTCGCGTGGATGAACGATCCGTCGCCGCGGTGCACCACACTTCGAGGCCCGGTCCGCGGTCCGGGGGGCTCCCGCGGCACCGCAAGTGCCACTGAGCGCGGGACTGCGCTATGCTCCTGCGCCGATCATGCCCGGCCCAGTAGACATCTGCTTCCTTTCGTCCAAGCACCCGCCGAAGGACAAGCGGGTTTTCGACAAGGAGGCGGTATCCCTGGCGAAAGCGGGCTTTCGCGTGGCGCACCTCGCGCCAGGAGAGCCCGCTGCGGCAATCGACCGTGGCGTGGAGCTTCGGACCTACGCGCCACCCGCGCGCTTGGTCGACCGCCTCGCGCAACTGCCTCGCCTGTTCCGCCTCGCGCGCTCCGTGGACGCGGCTTGCTATCACTGCAACGAAGTCGACTCGTGGCTGGTCGGCGTCGCGCTGAAACTTTCGACCGGTGCAAAGGTCGTCTTCGACGTGCACGAGATCTACCCCGCAGAGTTTGCCGAGTCTCGGTTCCCCAAGCCGCTCCAGCCGGTGATCGCCGCCGGAGTCCGCGCGACGATTCGGGCGCTCCTGCCCTTCACCGATCGGCTGGTGCTCGCCAAGCAATCAGCCGCGCCGGACTACCCCGGGTCCGAGAGCATCCAGGTCTTGATTCAGAACTTCACCTCGGTCGAAGCAGCGCAGTCGACTTCCGTCCCCAAGGCCAAGAAGGAGCGCCTTACCGCAGTCCACGTGGGCGGGATGTCGAGGGAGCGGGGATGGCCGCAACTGCTTGAGGCCCTGCGGACCCCCGCTCTGAAGAACCTCGACGTGCTCCTCCTGGGCGGCTTCCCGAGTGGGGGGCAACAGGAGTTTGAGGCGGCGGCGCAGCGCGCCGGCCTCGACCATCGATTCCAGATCGTCGAGTGGCTTCCGTTCCACGAGGCCTACCAGCGCATGGCTCAGTGCGACATCGGGCTGCTCTTGCTCCAGCCGGGGCGGCTGAACCACGTCCACGCTTTTCCTCACAAGCTCTTCGACTACATGCTGGCGGAGCTACCAGTTGTGGTCCCCGGGTTCTCACTCGAAGTGTCCCGCATCGTGTCCGAGGCGGACTGCGGGATTCTGATCGATCCATCGGACCCCAAGTCCATCGCCGCGAGCCTGGAGGCGCTCATCTCCGACCCCGAGCGCCGCAAGACCCTTGGCGCTCGCGGACGGGCGGCGGTGCTCGAGCGCTACAACTGGGAAGCCGAAGCGCAGAAGCTCGTCACCGCCTACACGGCGCTGTTTCGAGATCTCTAGGCAGGCCGCCCTCGCCAATCCCGCCTGCTTCGGGAGCTGCCATCCGCTGTCTACAAGCAGCGCCGGCGCGCCCCGAAGTCACACCGCCGAGTGGCTCGACAGCACCCCGCCCGCGCCCTATGATTCCTCCGAGTTCTCCCAAGCTCTCCGCACCGCAGAAGGGTCGCGATGAATCGGTCCAGCCCAGCCGTTGTCGCAGTCCTCGTCGTTGGCACGGCTCACGTCGCGGGGTGCTCAACCTCGGGCGCAGACCGCGGCAAGGGGTCGCAGCATTCCACCGGCACCGGCGGCACTGCCACGGGCGGTTCCGGTGGCAGCGGCGGAATTGCTGGGAGCGGTGGGACGGGTGACGCGGGCGGGAGTGGTGGCGCGGGTGGGGCATCCGGTGGAGGTGCCGCTGGCAGCGCCGGCGGAGCCGCAGGCAGTGGTGGAATCGGCGGGCAAGCAGGCAGCGCCGGTGGCGGCGCGACGGGCGGAACGGGTGGCACCGCGTGCGGCGGCCCGGTGCTTCAAGGAAGCTTTGTCATCCACAACGCTCTCGACGTTCAGTCGATCGCCGCCTACGGGCAAATCACGGGCGCACTGCAGATCAATGCTCCAGGGCTTTCCAGCATCTCACTCCCTTCCCTATGCTCAGTGGGCGCCGAAGTCGATGAGCAAGACGCGCCGGACCTTGTTACGCTCGATCTCCCTGCGCTCACGTCGGCTGGTGGAATCTCCGTGAACGGCGCGCCACTCAAGACCGTTCACCTCGAAAAGCTCACAACGGTCGCCAATAGCTTGAGCCTATCAATCGACGGCTCTTTGAACCTTGCATCGCTTCAATCGACCGGCGATTTCTTCATTTCGGGCAAGCCTTCGCAGATCGACGCTCCCAAATTGACGACGGTCAGTCAGTTTTCTGTGTCTTGCAACCCGCCCGCCACGTGCGGGTCTGTCAGCGCCAACGCTCTACTCTCCGCGCAAGAGTTCGTACTCGTGGGGATCGTGAAAGTCACGGCGCACAACCTGACGACCGTGGTGGCTCTCATCGTAAACACTGGCGGCCAGGTAGACCTTCCTGCGCTGAAGAACACCACCGGCACCAACCCGCAATGGCCGTTTTCGTTTTGGTTCAAGGGCGACAGCACGACCACGTTCCCCGCACTCACCTCCGTTGCAGGGGATTTCCTGCTGGTAACCGCTGCGCCCTCGATGAGCTTTCCGAAGCTCACCTCGCTCGGCGGAAGCGTACAGATTCAAGGTACCGGCTCTGGCCAATCCGTCTCCTTTCCCGTACTGAGCTCGCTCGACGGCAACGGTGCGTCGGTTTCCATTGATGTGCCGGGCGCGTTTTCTGCGCCGGCGGTTGTGACTGCGAAGAACGGTCTGAAGATTCGCAGCGTATCGAACCTCGATCTTTCCGCGCTCCAGTCCGTTGGTCCCGCCGGAACAGCAACCCCGTGCGCAATGGACTCGACCGGAAAGCCAGGTTGGAGCCCGGTCTTTGACCTGGATGCTTCAACGATTGCGACTCTGCAGCTCCCAGCCCTGAAATCCGCGTGTCTGCTGTTCGGCGACCCCGCTGGCAATCCAGTCTTGTGCAAGTCCGGCAACGTTTCGCTCTCGAAGATCGTCGCGCCAAACCTCACGAAAGGCGGTGTGCAGTTCTTCAACAACCCATCACTCTCGAAATGCCGAGCCGACGCCCTCGCGGCGCAAATCCCGAGTCCGGTCCCGTACGGCCTCACAGGCTTCGAGCACTGCCCACTCGCATCGGGTCCGTGCCCCTGATTGACGTGCCCGCTCAGCGCTTCTCTTCCGTGCGCCGAGTCTCCGGAACCCGAACGCTCACGTAACGACGGGGGACTGCGAAGTCTTACTGAACTACGGCTTAGCCACTTTGTAGCTCGCACGGTCATGCGAGGTCGGCGGGTCCCTTGCCACTTGCGCGATCGTCCTGTCGCCGACCTTGCAGAGGCGCACGACCTCCGCCTTGAACTCCGCGGTGAAGTGCCTGCGGGGCCTCATTGATACTCGCTTCACCATCGAACACTCCTTGCGCATCTTCGCGCCTTCGGGGGTGTCCACGGAAGCGGGGGATCTTCACCCACCCCCACCGCACTCAGCGCGTGACGGTGGCCACGAGCATCCAACCCGACACCGTCCAGGTCGGCAGCCGATCGGCGAACCGGGCATTCGCCCAGGTGGTCCCGGGCACCACGAACAGCGGAGCAAACAGGACTCCACACACGATGGTACGCGCGCGAAAGTCCTCGATCCGAAAGCCTGCATCCGCAACCAGCGACTCCAGAGCCCCTCGGGTGAAGAAGTTCACGTGCCCGCTGTCGGCGTTCAGGAACGCCGCCCCGGACGTGTTGCGACGGAACCGCGCGCGCACGCGCCGCATCGCGGCGTAGGCCCTGTTCGACTCCACCAGGTTCCGCCAGATCCAGCTCTGGACCTCGAATGGGCCGTACCCGTTGGGAACGGTCACCACCAATGTGCCGCCCTGCCGAAGCAACCGCTTGAGCTCGCAAACGAACGCCTTCGGGTCGTTGACGTGCTCGAGCACCTCGCTGCAGATGACCACGTCGAAGGACTCCGCTGGGTAGTCCTCGATGGAGCGATGATCGAACGTCAGCGTGGGGATGTCGCGATGCTGCTCTCGCGCGTACCGGATGGACTCCTCGTGGACATCGATTCCCGTTACTTGGTAGCCCATTCGAGCGAGCGGCGCGGCCAGGAGGTTTCCAGTGCCGCACCCAACGTCGAGCACGTGCAGGTTCGTTCGGCGAGTCGAGCGCCGAGCTAACGCGGCGGCCACGAACTCCAATCGTTTTTTGAACCCGTACGCCGTCTCTTCGACGCCGGGCGGGTCACGAGGCGTGGTGCCTTCCATTCTCGCTTTCCTTGCTCCTGGGTTGCTCCTCGAGTCTACTCGCTGCGGCGTGGCTGAAGGAGTCGGTGTGCGTGACGCAGAACCTCGGGTTTCGCGATGTACCACCAAGTCACGACCAGCGCGAACGCCAACACGCCGACGATGACCAGCTGCAGAAGCGTCGGCCAACCCGCGAGTCCGAGCCTGGGCGCGGCGACTAGGGCCGCCACCAAGACGGCACTCGAGGGGCCGACCGCGCCGAAGAGCGACTTCCAAGACGCTCCGCGGAGGAGTTCCCAAGCCGACACCACCGTCAGCGCGCCGAGCGACCAGAAGGTGACCATGCACGCGGTCGTCACCGAGGCGATACTGTCATGGCTCGACCGAACGGTGTAGAAGGCCCCGATTCCGAGCGCCGACGACACGACCAAGTTCACCAAGTTCTTCGGAAACCGCCAGCGCACTTCAATGATACCCTTGAGTCCGTTGTAGACGGTCAACGGCACGATGCAGCTCAGGAGCAAGCCGAAGCGGTCGACACCGGCGAGCACGGTGTCACTCGCGATGAACACTCGGAGCAGGACGGCCTTGAAAGGGTAGATCGAAGCGACCAGTATCGCGGAACTGCCGACCATGACCTCGAGCAGCGTCCGAGCGCTGGCGCGAACCTTGTCGACCTCCGAGGCGCCGAGCTGCTTCGCTCCGACCACCATGGCCAGCTCGTTGACGGGCAGCACGATGAGGCCGGTGGCCTGAACGAGGACGAACATCGTGAGCAGGTAGCCCACATCCTCGACATCCCCGCGAATCAGCCAGGGGGTGATGACGAAGAGAAGGCTATCCATGACGTTGATGGCACTGCGCGGCGGACCGTACAGGAGCGCCTCCCGCACGAGCCACTTCGTCCGCTCGAAAGGCAGCCTGCGCAGCCCCCGAAGCGCGGGCAGGGTGAAGTGCCAGTGCCCGATGCCCAATAGGACCATCGAGCCGGCCAGGTACCAGACGAACACCCGCTGCACGGACTTCTGCTCAAGGGCAAGCGCCGCGATGTAGAGCCCGGAGGCGCACAACAGCTTGTACACGTTGTACAGCACCATCCGTCGGCTCAGCAGGAGGTTGTTGATTACGACGAAGTGATAAAGCTGCTGGACGGAGAGGAGCGCAACGTACCAAGGCACCCACGACGGGTAGTCTTTGGCCGGGAACACTGCTCCAGCGATGGTGTCCCCACCGAGCGCGAGCGCAGCCAGCACGAGCACGCTCGTCACCGCGTACCCGAGCATCACCACGAGATCGATGAGTTGACGCAGCTTGTCGTCGTTGGCGTACATGCCAACGTACCGCAGCTGAAACGTCGGGGCGCCCAAGGCAAGCACCCCAACCAGGCTCGCGCTATAGCGTCGCACGAGCAGGAAGAGCGCCAGTGCAACGGGAGAAAGCCAACCCGTGCTCAGCCGCATCAGCAGCCAGATCCCAGCAGCGTTGACCGCGGCGAACACCACGTTCGTCACGATGTCTCTCCCGAGCTTGCTCACCTGGCGCTCCTCGTCGCTCGATACGCTCGCCCACGCGCCATGCCGCGCGGGCACGCTGGCCCCATCAGGCGATGAATCGCTTCCACCACAGCGAGAGGTTCAGCAGGAACCACACTCGCGACCCCTTGCCGCTGAGGAGCAGCCGTTCGACCTCCTCGCCGTCGAAGAGGTCCGTCCGAGCCACCATCGCCCGGATCTCCTGCCGTGCATGCTCGCCTAGTCGGTGGAGCAACCACTCCTCGACGGGTACGCCAAACCCCTGCTTCTTCCTGTCGATGACGTCGTCGGGGATCAACCCTCGTGCGGCCTGCTTGAGCAAGTACTTTGGGGTGTGATGACGCATCTTGAGCGCATCCGGAATACCGAACGTCAGCTCGACGAATCGATGGTCGAGGAAGGGAACTCGGCACTCGACCGCGACACCCATCGACATCTTGTCGACGCGCATCAGCAACAACTCCGGCAATCGGAGATTCAGGTCGCTATAGGTCATCCAGCTTGCAGCCGATGACGTCGGCCAGTTCTGCTTGAAGCGTTCGTAGATGGGGGCAAGAGCGTCCCATCCCGACATCCCCGCGAACTTGCGACGGAGCCGGGGCGACAGAAGTCGCCGTTTCTCCTCACCAGTGAAGGCTTCGGCTCCACTCCAGAAGACCGGGAGTCGGTGCCGGCTGCGGCGCAGGAACTCGTACTCGCGGCTAGCGCGTCGCCCCGCCAGTCCAAGCCCAGCCAGCAGCGCCCGCTTGGCGAACCCCGTTCCGGGCACGTCCCCCAGCCGCTGCAGTCGATGCAGCGTGTGCCAACTCGGGTAGCCGAAGAACAGCTCGTCGGATCCCTCCCCCACTTGGCACACCACGATGCCGTTGCTCCGTGCAAGGTCCGACAGATAGTAGAGCGGCACACAGACTGGATCCGCGATGGGCTCGTCTTGCAGCTCGACCATGCGCGGAAGAAACTCTAGAAGGTCATCGACACCGAGCAGTCGCTCGTGGTGCTCCGAGTGAAACAGCTTCGCGATCCGCTGAGCCTCGCTAGTCTCATTCGCGTACGTCGACTGCCCGCGAAAACCTACCGTGAAGGTCTTCACGACCGACTCCCCGCCTTCGGAGAGGAGGGCCACGTTCGCGCTCGAGTCGATGCCACCCGACAAGAAGGCACCAACGGGCACGTCACTCACCTTGCGCAGTCTCACCGACGCTCTGAGCTCTTCGAGCACCTGCCTGGCGAGCGTCGCTTCGTCGCCTTTCGAAGGCACCCTGGCCCGGTCCAGCACGTCCCAGTATCGACGCTCGTCCACGTGGCCATTCGGACGAAAGCGGATCCAAGAGCCCGCGGGGACTTTCTTCACCCCGGCGAAGAGCGTGCGCGGCGCCGGCGCAGTGAGGAAGGAGAGGTAGAAGAAGAGCGCTTCCTCGTCGAGCCCGCGCGGTTGGTCGGACAGCTCCAGGAGAGCTTTGATCTCCGAAGCGAACGCTACCCGTCCGTTCCGCACGCTGTAGTAGAGAGGCTTGATCCCGATGCGGTCGCGAACCAGCCAGAGCTCGCGGCTCCTGCCGTCCCACAAAGCAAAGGCGAACATCCCCCGGAATCGATGGATCGCTTCGATCCCCCACTGCTCGAAGGCGTGGAGGATGACCTCCGTGTCGGAGTGGTCCGTTTTCCAGACGTGGACACCGAGCTGCTCGAGCTCGGCTCGGATCTCGCCGTGGTTGTAGATTTCGCCGTTGAATGACACCCAGATGGAGGCGTCCTCGTTCGACATGGGCTGCGCGGCGCGCTCCGACAAGTCGATGATCGAGAGCCGCCGGTGGCCGAGGCCGACTCGGCCGTCTTCCGAGACCCAAGCGCCTGCTCCGTCCGGACCGCGGTGCGCCACGGCATCGCACATCCGCTCCACCTCGCTCCTAGTCACGAGAGAGGGCGAGCCCGGCAAGGCCAAAATTCCGGCTATCCCGCACATCTTTCCTCTGCGACAGGGATTGCAGCAGCGGTTAGTGGCGCACCACCAGGACGAAATTCAGCCATTACGTCCGGAGCAATTGAGGTGCCCGCGTTTCTCATCCATGGCACGCTCCGCCGGGTTGGATCTCATGACCGAGCCCCAGTGGTACTCCGCGGTGGGCAGCGCGGTTCTCGCGCTGGTGACCGTCCTCGAGCGCCGGCGGCTTTTCTCCACATCGACGATCTCTGGGCTTTTCATCGCTTACCTGGTGTTCGGATTCGTTGGCATTCTACTTCTGCCTTGGGCCCGCGCGGGAGTCGTGTTGGAGGAGGACTTGCGCGTCGGCTTCGGGTTCATCGACTGGCGCAAGATCACGGATCGGGACCTCTCTCTCAGTATTCTGATCTATGTTGGTGGGTTCCTGCTGGCCCTCCTGGGTCACCGTATTGCAGGGTCACTAGCAAGGTTCCAGGACGCCGTCTACGCATCTCCGCGCGAACTCCGGGTGGGACGCCTAGTGGCGGTCGCCGTCCCTGCGGTCCTCCTCACGGTTGGTCACGTTGCGCTGAACCCCGACGTCTTCGCCCAAGGCATCGAGACTGCGATCATCGGGGCGGAGAAAGCGGCCGTCCACGAGTACCGCTACGCCGCAGTGACCAACTACCCCTTCGTGCTCACGGTCTACAACGTCCTGCCATTCCTTTCGACTACGCTCTGGGCCCACTCGCGCTCGAGCCATTCTCCAGTTCTCAAGGTCTTCAGCGTGTTTCTGGCAAGCATTACCGCTGTGATGCTTCTCCTCACGTTCCAGAAAATGCCCCTCATGGTATTTGCTATCGCGCTCGGCGCGACAGAGTTGGCAGCGCAGCGCGCGCGAAACGCGGACCAGACGGCAGTGAGCACGGCCCGCCAGGCTCCGCGGTTCGTTGTCGTCTCGCTCGCGCTCCTGTTCTTGATTTCACTGTTGCAGAGCGCGATGAAGGGCGGCGAAGCCCAAACCGACCCGCTACGCGTCTCACTCCGCGAGATTTTCGGGCGCATCTCGGTTGGCGCGCCGATGTTCGTCCACTACTTCCCGGACCTCGGAGACCACTACGGTTTGTCGGGTCTCCGCATGTTCGCACTGGTCACCGGCGAGCCCTTGTTCGAGACCACTGCGGTCGTTTTCAGGTACTTCACCCACAGCAATGAGGGATCGGCTGCCATCGCCGCGATCGTCGATTTCTACTGCGCGTGGGGTTGGCCGGGCTGGGTGATCGGCTGCACTCTGCTCGGCGTCGCGCTTGCCCAGCTTGATCGACTGATACGCGCGCTCCCGCGGGGCGAGTCGCGGCTGCTCGCCATCATCTACGCATTCACATTCTGCATGCACCTGGGGCAGGCAAGCGTCTTCAACGCGTCATTCGGCTACGGTGGGGTGTTCTTCTTGAGTTTGTGGTTCGTCCTGTTTGCACCGAAAGCCAACTCGGCTGCCACGGACGGGGCGCGCCCGATGCGAAACGTTCCCCAGGGAGCGCGCTAGACGTGTGACCGACTCAGAGGGCTCGTTCTTGCGATCCGCGTCAGGGCTCCTCGGAGTGGTCGCGCTCTCAGCAGCGGGCGTGGGATGCACGCCTCGCCCGGAACCACGGGGGCCGTACCGGTCGCACACTGTCGTTGACATCCGCGAGGCCGGCGCGGTGTGCGACGGGGCAACTGATGACACGAGTGCCGTGCGGCGGGCCATCGATCGAGCCGTGACTTCGGGAGTCGGCGTGGTGCAATTTCCCTCCGGATCCGGGTCGTGCCGGATCACGTCGACCGTCAACGTGGGTGAGGCGGTCACGCTCGCCTGCCTTTCAAGCCCCGCGCAGAACAACAACTCTGGCGCGCCCTGCGTCATCGACCACGACTTTCGAGGAACGCTTTTCTCGCTCGATGGCTCTGGGCTCGGGAACCCCGGCGCGGGGTATGGCGTTAGAAACCTCGTACTGCGCCAGACTCTCCGCGGGGACGACGCGCGCGGAGTTGGCACGGCCATCCGCATCACCGCGACGACCGGGACCTCTCGAAGCACCTGGGTGCGGGTCGAGAACGTCCAGATCGAGGAGGCGTCTGGAGCTGCTCCGTGGACCACCGGTATCGACTTGGACGCGACCGGAGCAATAGGGCGGGACGGCGTACGAGACGTTTGGATCACCAACGGGAGGATCCTGAGCACCGCAACCCGAGGTGACCCGAGTGGGATCCGGATGAACGGTGCGCAGAATGTCTTCGTGACCAACGTTCTGTTGAACGGCGCTGGAGGAAACCTGATCTGTGACGGACCGCCGGGCAACGAATCCGACTCCATCTACGTCACCCAAGGTGGAGGCGGCCGATTCTCGATGAACCGTTGCCGCAACGTTTCCATGCTGGGCGGCGCCTGGGGCGAGATCACCAACACGGGGCATACGTCGGGCCAGAACCTACTGCTTCCTTCCCGGGTGACGCTGCCCTTCGTTAATCGCTCGCCGTCGAGCACCTTTCTGGCTCAAGTCGACCGGACCGGCGCACTGCGAATTTCTGGGAACGTCATCCTCGCGCAGGGCGCGGCGCTCGGGAGCGAAGGCGCCGATGGGGCCGCCGTTGTTCTCCTCGGGCGCGGCGCAGGCGGCACGCCCGTGATTGCGCCTGATGGACATGGACTGGCGGTCGGCTCGGCGTCCGTCCGGCTCACGAGTCCGGAGGGCTTCCTCATGGCCGGCAAGGGCGTGCGTTTCGCGGAGCTACCGCCGCCCATCGATGGGATGCTCATCTATTGCAGCGACTGCGCCGTGGCCGCGCGCTGCGCCCCAGGCGGAAGCGGAGCGTTGGCTAAACGGTTGGGCCGCGCCTGGGTCTGCAACTGAAGGCGGCGGGGCCTGGCGCTCTCCGAGCACGTCAATGCGACGGGAGCCCCTAGTCCGCGTTCCGGCCCAAGTCCCAGTCGAGCAACGAGGTATCCTCCGGGCTGGTCGACGTGATCGTGAAGCCGGTGCCCGGCGTATACGCAACCTGGTAGCTCCCCGGGCTACCCCCCGCTTGCTTGATATTGACGTTGACGCGGTCCGTCGACTTCAGATCCGGCCAAGCGACCGTGACGCTCGAGACGCCGCCCGAGGAGGTCAGCTGTGCTGTGCCCTGGTTGATTCTACCCGACGCGCGCACGAGCGTTGGAAGGGTCGAGCCGTCGAAATCGTTGCCCGCTCCAAGCCGGGTCGTTCCCGCGGTCACGACGAGTCCGATGCCCATTCCGGAGATCTTGGTCCCACTGACAAGGAGCTTGGCGAAGGTGTGGATGCCATTCGCGCCCGGCACACCAACGATGGCGCTGTCGTGGATTTCGTACTCACCCGTGCCGCTCAACAACACCACATTGGCCACTTGTGAGTGCGAGATATCCATATTGGAGAGCCTCACCCGATCGGACGTGCTGGCCACGACCGCATAGGTACCGTTGCCGCCCGTCGACGTGATGTTCTGGCCATCGAACCCAGCCGCCACGAGCAGCCCCCTGCCCGTCGTCGGCGTGTTGCCATTGCTCGAGATGTCGATGTTCCGCGCTTGCGTTCCAGTGCAACAGGTCGAGACTCCAATGTCTCCGTTCTTGCGCGCATTCACATTCACGAGCTTCACGCCGTCGCAGGGCACGCCGTCGCAACCCAGCTGAATGCCGGTGCTGACGTTCGACTGCGCATCGACGTCCTGGATCACCGTACCGCTGGTGCCATTGGCAGTCCGAATACCCGTAAGTGCTCCGGTATAGACGCCGCCTACGACACGCGTGTTGCGGCAGCCGATGGAATTCGCGTCGGCGTCAAGCTCGAGAGCGGCAGTGCCGGCGCCGATCGACGTGCTGTTGGAGACCTCGGTATTGTGCGAATCGTACACCGCGATGCCGTAGTACATCGAGCTTGGCCCGGTGACGGTGCAGTCCTTGACCTGGGTGCTCTCGGTGGACTCGACCGCGAGGCCTGCGAGCACCTTCGCTCCCTGGTCGACTTTCACGTTGACGTTCTCGTAGCGATTCTCGACGCCACCGACGTCGAACGACGCCAGGAGATCCATGGTGACGCCGCTCTTCACATGCATGGTGAGGTTTCGAATCGTGCAGCGCTCGGAGATGATGAATTCGAAGAATCGAACACCAGTGCCCGTAACCGTCATCCCCCGACCGTCGATGTCGATGTCATGGGGAATGCTCGGGAGCGCGGTGATGGTGTCGGTGGTGGCGAATGCATCCAGGACAGGTCGATCTAGCTTCAGCTCGTAGGCCCCCCCGGCCTGCGTGATGCCGGTGATCGTACGGACCGAGACGTGGAAGTTCGGTGACACCACGATGATCCTCGTGCCCACCGGGCCGAGGTCCGTGGTCGTCTTGATGGTCGTGTCGCCGATCGCGACGGGAGACTCGGGATGCCCGCTCGCACCGGCCGTGTTGAACGCGAGGAACGCCGCCGTGACGTAGACCCCGTTGTTCGGAAGCCGGCTGTTGATGGTGACGTCCGCGCCACCCCGGAGGCGCGTGCCGCTGGGCACCTTGCACGGCGTCTCCCAGTTGTACGTGCCCGAGGAAAGCACCACCGTGCGTTGACCCCCATTTCCTTCCAGGATGGCAGCGACATGAGCGGCATCGTCCCCGGTCGGGAGAGGCGACAACACCAACTCCTCACCGCTGTGGATCCACCGCCCCGGCTGCCCTCCCTTGTGCCCGAGCACCACGACGTGGTCGGGAGGTGTCACGTCTCCTGGAGAAAAAAGGTAGATCGACTTGGTCTCCGCTACGACGATGGCTTTGGCTTCCCCGGGACTCGGAGACGCTTCCACTTCATCGAGGGTGGCGAAGACGGCCACCTTCTTGCTCTCGAGCTCGACGCCGCCACAGACGATTCCTCCCACCTTGCACTTCTCGTCGCTGGACTTCGCCGCGGGCAAGCCCTCGTATCCCAGGGCGACCACCAACCCTGACAACACCGCCGCGAGGCGCAGCCGCGTCCGCATCTCCATTCCTGCTCGTCTCCCGCGAAAGAGGGCCCTACGCTCGAGCATAGGGCATGTCCGAATCGAGACAACCCGAAGCAGGTGCCGTCAAGAATCTGTCAGCCCCGGGCGCAGGCTGGACACCAGAACCACCCGGTGGGGTGGTGCAGGCGCCTATCCCACCTCGAGCCAGCTCTGCCAGTCGCACTCAGCCTCGGATAGTTCCGGTGCCATGACGTAGGAAAGGTTCAAGGGAACCGCGCTGACAGCCGACCACCTCACACAGCGACGGATCTCCCGCACGCCGTAGGAAGCGGACACGAAGCTAGACGCCAGCGCGCATTGCCAGACTCGGTCACCCGACCAGAGGATGACAAAGGAACGCTTCTCCGCCGCGAGTCGGATGCGTCCGGGTTCGACCCCCACGACCTCGACGCCTGGCGCCAGGTGAAGCGGGACTTCGACGTGATGTCGGCCGCTCCCTGAGATCTCGTCGCGGACAGCCAGGGCTGCGAAGCGTTGATCCAGGGCGACCGTCCGCGTGACCATCACGGGCTCGGGCAGGCGCTGGTAGCCCGAGTGCCTGGCTCGAAGTCGAGTCTGGTCCGGGCCGCATCGCCATTCGAGGACCTCCGGGCGTGCATCGTATCGCAGCGCCCACAGCATCCTCGTCCCCAAGAACCGGTTGAGCTCTCGGTGGTCGACCCGGGGAGTGTTGTGCGCTTCCGTTGATCGAAAGCGGTCTCGTTCGGACGGCGCCCGGGTGTAGGTGAAAGTGCCAGAGTCTGTGACCAAGCGAACGCCATCCAGAGTCGCTTCGAACGACAGGCAGTCGTTGTGCCCATGACCGCCGCGACCTGCTAGGCCGACGGGGCCACAGTCGATGAACACGTGGCTGCGGGAGTGACGCATCACGTAGAACCCGGAGTCGCGGAATGCCGCAGCGCTGGTCGGAGGGCCCTCGCCGTCCCGGAGCACTGCACACGCGGACTCGCCCAGCCACCAGTACACCTCGTCGACGCGGCCAGAGCTCGCGACGCGCAGCGATCGGTCGTCAGCTGCAACGCCTACGAGTCCGATCAAGTAGCGGTGGTCTCTGATCGTCTGGGTACCGAGCGGGAGGAAGCGCCCGTCGTCGGCGTCGCCGACGAGTGGGCATTCGCCGAGCGGGTCCGAGTAGGCCGCAACGAACTCGGCCATTCGGACGAGGCGATCCCAGTAGCTCCGGGGCACATCCAACCCTACTGCCTTGCGGTACAACGCCGGAAACAGGAGCAGCTCGAGCACGAGGCGGTGATACGAGACGCTGCCCTCGTAGTCGACGCCGTCCGGGAGTATCTGGAGCGGGGCTTCCTTCATCAGGATGCGCCACCCGCGCTCGCTCCAACGCCTCGGCGTGGCACCACCGGCAAAGAACGTCCCGGCGAAAACCAGTCCGGCCGCATCCGCAAGGTAGTGGTTGCTGTTTAGGTCCGACTCCTCGAGGTTTCGCTCCACGAACCTCGCTTGGACACACACCGACGTCAGGAAACGTTCTTGGAAGGCTGCGTCCGCCCACGCTTTGCTCTGCCAGAACGCCCGAAACAGCCAGGTCCACACGGCCAGGCGGATAGCAACGTCCATGGCACATGCCCAGTTGACACCGGTGGCGTAGGGGTTCGCATCCAGCCAGCTCTCGATGAGACGACGAGCCTCCTGGGCGAGCCGCTCGTCACCGGTTAGCCGATAGACTTGTGCCAGTGGGAGCACCCACTGGAAGCGGGACACCTCCCAGGGGAACTTCACGTCGCTCGGCGCGGCGAAGCCATGGACGTCCAAGCGCCGGTAGCTCAGCGGCGGCCAGCGAAACCCAGACACGTAGTCGCGATGCCAGTCCACCTCGGCGCCGAGCGACACGCGCGCGCCGAGCAGCTCGACTTCGTGAGCCAGCGCCCTCTCCGCCGAAGCGCGGAGCCGTTCGACGGAGCCTGGGCAGACCGCATCCAGCTCGTCCGCTGCCACCGACCCAGGCCCCGGGTAGGGGGCGCGCCCGCATCGCTCCCAAAGCGCCGAGACGCTTGTCGCACCGCTGGCACGAAGCAGCGCGGCCGTGGTGCCGTGGGTTCGCAAAGTCGTCCGAAATGTCGCATCGAGCTCCGCTCCCGCCTCTCGCCACGCTCGACGCGCCACGACGTCAATCGGCATGTTCCGGGCGCGCCTCAGCAGACCGAAGACGTTCATCCGTTCGTTCTAGAGTCAACGCGCGCGCCCGCACAGCTCGTCCTGCACAGCCAGCGCGATTTCCGTCGCTTGGACCTGTTGCCAGAGCGGTATGGGCCAGATTCCTGAGCGGAGGCCGCTCGCGAACTGCCTCAACTCCTCGAGGTGCCCCTTGTCAGGCACGCGGTTCTTCATTCGCGCGTCTTTGAAACCCTCGCCGGAAAGCTCAAGGTAGTCGTCGATGACCAGGACCCGTCCATCAACGAACACTTCCAAGTGTTCCTTGGGGTACGCACGGTGCCCCAGCGACGTATAGGTCAGGCACGCAATCGATCCATCCTCGAAGCGAAGGCTCGCCATGAAGTTGTCGGTGCGTGCACGGTGTCCGGACGGCGGCGGGATGGACTGGACGGCTACCGATGTGACTCTGGCATCCGTGAGGTAGGTGAAGAGGTCGTAGATGTGACACGCTTCACCCAGATTTCGCCCCCCGCCCTCCAGGCCGTGCACCCAGTGCTCGGGCGGAATATGCCCCGCATTCATTCGGTAAGTGATGACCATCGGCGAAGTGCGACTCGAGACGAGGGCACGGGCGCGCTGCGCGTATGGGGAGAATCGCCGATTGAAACCCGTGAGGAGAACGGGTTTCGCCGAAGGTGCTGATTCGGCGTAGAACGCCTCGACCTCGGCAAGCTCCGCGCGCGTCAGTGCGAGCGGCTTCTCGAGCAGCACGTGCTTGCCCGCCCGCAGCCCCCGCAGGGCCATCGATGCGTGCAGATCGTGCCTGGTGCACACCACCAGGGCGTCGACGCCAGGGTCCTCCAACACCGCGTCGAAATCGGTCGCAGGGTAGCCGCCAAACTGCCGCGAAACCTGAGACGCCCTGGGTGGGCTGTGACTCACGACGGCGCGGATGTCGAAGCAGTCCTTCAGCGACGTCAGGTTCGGAAGGTGCACCGCCTTCGCGAAGCCACCTGGGCCCACTACCGCAACTCCGATGCGATCCTTGGGCGACGCGCGCGTCGGTGTTGCCGGAGTGGCACGTGCAGGAAAGGCAGTCTCCTGTGGGGAGGCGTACTTCAGGAGCGCTAGAATCGGCGGGCGCTCCGTGGTTTCGAGGGCCGTATACGCCGCCTGCGCTTCCTCCACGGGGAACTCGCCGCCGATCAGTGAGGTCAAGCTCACGCGGCCCGCCGAAACCAGATCGAGGAACGCGGCCATGTTCTCGGTCTCGGTCCAGCGAACGTAGGCGACGGGGTACTTGAGCCCACGTGCCTCGAAGTCGGCGTCGTAGCGCCCGGGCCCGTAGGATGTAGACACCAGGAAGTCCAGCTCCTTCTCGTAGATGTCTTGCCGCTTGAGTGCGAGGCCAACGTCTCCAACCAGAACCACACGTCCGCGGCGACGGCACATGCGGAAGGCGCTCGACACGATCTCGTCCCCTGCGCCCGACGCGGTGATGATGACACCGTCAGCACCCAGATCGCGAGTGACGCGCAGCACCTTCAGGTGCGCATCCCCGTCCGACGGATCCAGCCCCACATCGAGCCCCGCTGCGCGCCCCAAAGCAATCCGATCCGGATTTATGTCGGTTCCGATGACGCGGCAGCCGTTCGCCTTGAGGAGCTGCGTGGCGATTTGTCCCAAGGCACCCAGGCCGACGACCACGAAGGTCTCGCCTAGGGTAGGATTCGCGCGCCTGACACCTTGCAGAGCTATCGCGCCCAGCGCCACGGTGCTTGCGTGCGCAAACGAGACGCCGTCCGGTATGCGAGCGATGAGATTCCTTGGCACCCGGATCATCTGCGCGTGACTCGCATGGCCGGTGCCAGCGCAGGCCACCCGGTCTCCCGGACCGAATTCGTCGACATCCGTGCTCACGGCCTCGACGACGCCAGCGGCGGAATAGCCCACCACCAGGCCCTCGGCGAGCCGCCCACGGACCACGCTCACGGTGCTGCCAATGCCCTGACCCGCCGCCATCGTGACGACCTTCTGCACCTCCTCCGGGTGCTTGAGCGCACGTTTCCAGAGCGGCTCACCGCTGTTCCGAACGCCGCTCAGCTCCGTCCCGCTCGAGATGCACGAGTGACTGACCCGCACCAGCACTGTGCCCGGCTCGAGGGTCGGCGACGGAACCTGCTCAACGACTGCCCTGCCACGTTTGATGAATACCTGTTGCATCGCTCACCACCTCGTCAAGCCTGCGAAGCGAACCGCTTCGGTGTCGTGAGGCACTGTCGAGTTCAATCGAGGCCGATACCTCGCAGACTGCGCGTCAGCCGCTCTGCGACCCGAGGCATGGCCTCGACGTCCACGTTCGCGAACGCCAGCCGCAGGTAGGCTTCCTGTCCCGGTCCGAACATACTCCCCGGCAGGCAGAGCATGTTCTGCTCGGTCGCGAGCCATTTCGCCACAGCCGTGCCGTCGCGGTTGCGGAATGGATGCTTCAGGTACGCGAAGTACGCGCCTGCACTGACCAGCTCGTACCCGCTCACCGACCCGAGCGCATGCCGCAGGGCCGAGAGACGCTGGTTCAGCTTGTCCGCGCTCAGCGCTCGCCACTCCTGAAGTGACCCGAGACCGAAGAGTGCCGCTTCCTGCCCGATGCGGGGAGCGCAGATGGCGATCGTATCCATCGCCTTCTCGACCTGCGCGATGAAGGACGCCGCCGCGACGACCGCGCCGACACGATACCCGGTGATCGCGAAGGCCTTGGAGAAGCTGTAGAGGTGGACGAGGGTCTCTTCCCAGTCCGCGTCGGCAAACAGCCCGTGTGGCGGCGCATCACGCGGTGTGAAGTCCCGATAGGTCTCGTCCAGGATCAGCGCGATCCCCTCCGAGCGGGCGAGGGCCATGAACTCGCGGAGAATCTCCGGAGGGTAGATTGCTCCCGTTGGGTTGTTCGGGCTAACCAGGACGATTGCTCTGGTACGGGGACCGATCCGCGACCTGGCGTCAGCTGGATCCGGTACACCTCCACGATCGGCACGGAACGGTAGGTGCGTGGACCGGATGCCGAGCATGTCGAGCCACATCTGGTGATTGAAGTAGTACGGCACCGGCAAGAGGATCTCGTCACCGGCGCTCGCGAGCGACATCGTGGCGAGGCAGAACGCTTGATTGCATCCCGCCGAGATCAGTACCTGTTCGGCTGAGACGTTCCCTGAGTACCGCGCCGAGATGTCGCGTGCGAGCGCGCGTCGCAGCTCAGGGATCCCGGAGATCGCCGAATACCGCGCCGTCGCGGGGTCGCTCAACCGCGCCGCCAGAAAGTCGGTCATCGCCGGAGGCGGCGGCTCGCTGGGCACAGCCTGTGCGAGGTCCAGTCGTGGCAACTCGGAAGGGAACGAGCGGCCTTCGACCCAGCGCTGCGCCTCCGGGATCGGCGGGGGGACGACTGCGTCGAGCAGGGGGTTCGGGCGAAGCGCCATGCACCGCGGGTTTAGCCGACGAAACGGGCGCTGTCACTCGCGTATACGCATGCTTGCGCTGGCCGACACGCGGGATACGATGCGGAGCATGCTTCCGTTCCGCGCGTCGGCGCTGTGGGCGGCCTCGTGTGTGCTGCTCGCGTGCGCGCTGGAGGAGGACGGGGCTGCGCCGGGTGCTGGCAAGACCGTGCAGGGGGGGACCGCTGGGGTCTCTGGCGCACCGTTTGGGGGATCGGGCGGCGGCGGGGGTTGGGCAGGGTCGCTTGGCGGTGCACCGAGCGATGCAGCCGGAGACCAGGATGCCGCAGGTGACGCCGACGATGCCATGGACGCGATCGACGCTCCCGCGGACTCGCCAGAAGCGGATGCGACAGACGGAGCCCCCGCTTGGAACCCTGCGACCTCTCCAGACTGCGTCGTCTGGCTCGACGCCGCGGATCCGTCCACCTTGAAGTCCGCGGGACCCTACGTCGACTCCTGGGCCAGCAAGTGCGGGGCGGCGCTCGCGACAGCGTCGGGCACCAAGCGCCCGTTGCTAACCCTCAACAACGGCCGGCCTGCGGTGCACTGCGATGGCCTCGATGACGCGCTCGTATTCGGTCAGTCTGCGAAGCTCGCCGACCAATACTCGATCCTGTTCGTCGTCTACAAGCACCCCGGCGCAGCGACTCAGCAGGTCCTCTTGAGCAACCGTAGCGTGCTCCCACCAGTCGGGGCCACCTCGACTTGGTGGGGCACCCTCGGCGGAACTCTCCTCGTGTACCAGGGCACGGCTACCCCCACGCCCGTGCTGCAAGGGGCGCCGATGCCCGATGGGAACCCCATGCTACTGGAACTCGCAGTATCGACAATGGGCGACCGCGCGCTGTATCGCAACGGGGTGTTCGAGCAGAGCCTCACCGGAAGCTCGGGGCTCGCAACGCTCCTGGGCGCCGGCCATCTTTGTCACGATCCGCTCAACGTCGAGCATGGGGCATTCGGCGTCTCCGAGTTCGTGGTCTTCTCACACCGGCTCACTGCACTGGAACGCGCTGAGGCGACAAACGCGCTCAAGAAGAAGTGGGCCCTCTAGGCGAGCTTTCCAGCGCGGCGCCCGGAGCGGGCAGCTTCACAGAACAGCGACTCCATCGCCCGAGCTGAAGCGTCCAGGCTCAGGTGGTCCTCGTAGTAGCGTCTGCCGTTGCGCCCCATCGCTTCCAGCTCGGGTCTCGGAAGCGAGTGCAACCTCAGCATTTCGGCTGCCAACGCGTTGGGGTTATCCGGCTCGCATGCGGACCCTGCGCCAGCCCTGAGGATCAGGTCAGGAGCATCCCCGCGCGCCGCCATCAGAACTGCCCTGCCACACGCCATCGAAACCTGGGTCTTGCTGGGAATCGTCGCGCGCAGAAAGGGCACATCCTTGAGATGCACCAGGAGGACGTCGGCGAGCGCCTGGATTCGGGGCATGTCGCCAAACGGTTGCCGCGGGACGAAGTTGACGTTCACCGCACCAACCTCCTTCGCAACGGCTTTCACCCGGTCGAGCAGCGGCCCCGTTCCGACGACGTGGACCTGGATGTCGGAATGGGATTTGATCAACGCCGCGGCGCGAACCACAACTTCGATGTTCTGCAACGGGCCAACGTTGCCGGCGTAGAGAACGTTGAATCCCCCCTGCACCCCGAGCGCGCGAGCATACTCGGCGTCTTTGGGCAGCGGCCGGAAGGCGTCATCCGCCCAGTTGTAGATGACCGACACCTTCTGCGCGGGCACGCCGCGCTCGACGAGCAGCCGCTTGAACCCGGGCGAGAGCACCGAGACGTGCTGGGCGTGGGAGTAGAGCATCTTGCAGTAAGCACCGATGCTCGCATGCGCGACCGACCTGGCGAGCTCACTCCGCAGCATTCCAGACTCAGTGACCGTCTCGGGCCACATGTCCGCGATGTGATGGACCACCGGAGCACGCCGGAGGAGACTCAGCGCCAGCGCCGGCACCCCGGTGGTGGGTGGTGGATCGTAGAGAAAGACCACGTCTGCAGGACCCACCAGGGGCGCGCCGATGAAGGTCGCCGAGGCTGCGAAGCTCCCATAAGTCGCGATTCTCCGGAGCGCAGAGGTGTCGTGACTCGGGTAGATCGGCACGCGCAGAACCGGAACGCCTTGCATCACCTCGCGGAAGAACGACCGTTGCCGGTACCCCGGATAGGTCTTCCCGGCGGGGTACTGGGGGAAAGACGTCAGCACTTTGACACGGTGCCCACGCTCCATCAGCCACCGTGCCAAAGGCAGCCCATGTTGTGCGCCGGGCTCGGGATCGAAGCTGATCATCACGAAAGCGATGGTCAGGGGGGCTACCCCAGACGCAGAGGAACTTCCCGGACCGGGCATGTCGTCGCGCATTCGAGCGCAGCGTGGCTCGATTGGCAATCTGGCCATTTGATTCGGGTCTGGTGCGCACCACTGGCTCGCGCTAACCTCGCGCTCCACCCGTGAACGCGCCCCATAGCCCACGCAACGCATGAAAGCATTGACAGCGCTTGGTCGTCCTCGGGTCCGCCGCTTCCGAGGCAGGCTCTTTGCTGCGCCATGCCTCGTGGCCATCCTGCTTCTGCTGGCGGGTTACCTAGGGAACAAGATTGCGTATGTCGCTGTCCGGGACGCGATCTTCACGGATTACACGTCTGACCCAGGCGCCGTATACGCGGACTATCCGGCTCTTTCGACCTCAGGGTTCCGGGTTGACCGAGCCGAGTCGCCTCGAGCGGTGCACCAGATTGATGCCGCACTTGGAGCTGGCTCGCTTGCGCGCTTGAGAACGCTCGGCGACGACACTGAGCGAGCCAAGGGGCTCGCGCGACTAGTGGCCCGGCACCCTGCAGTGCCCCGCACGGGTTGTGGATTCACGGACGACCTCGCCGAAAAGGCCCGCGACCTGGCCAATGGAGCCCGCGGCTGTTGTTCAGACTTTACGCAGGTGTTCGTCGCGCTTGCCACCGCCGTGGGAATGCCGGCGCGCGAAGTCACCAGCAACAGCCACGGCTTCAACGAATTCTACGACCGAGGACTCAAGAAGTGGGTCTTCATTGATGCGCAGTTCGGATTCATCGTGCGCGGCGAAGATGGAGTGCCATTGTCGGCTCTGGCCTTCCGCGATGCGGTACTCCAGTACCATCCCTTCCAGCTCGAGTTCTTCCAGGAAGCGGCACTCGCAGCGGTGAACCGAGCCACCGTCGAGAAGAACGCTTTTGAGATGGACGGACGCCAAGTTCAGCTTTCTCGCACTCCCTATTACTCACCCGAGGGGCTCGCCATGCTCGCGTTCCCCTGGGGCAACAACGTCTTCGAGGCGACCGAACTGAACCTCCGGCTGCGGCTGCTGCCCAAGCCGGCGGCACGCCTCATCAGTCATCTCGGCGGCGTCAGACCGCGCTACGTCGCGATCGTCGATGGGCCGGCCACCTCCGAAGTTTGGAAACGTCGACTTGTCGCAGTCGGCTTCTATGCGTTGCTGGCCAGTTTGGGGGCGTGGACCATTCAGCTCTGGCTGGGCTGGCGGCGTGCCGTGGCGAAACGCAGAGCAGAGCCCGCTGAAGATAGCCGATTGTCGACGGCACCGCCGCAAGGCTAGATTGCTCGGGAATGGCAAGCTCAGACGACCACGTTTGCCGTTTCTACTTCGCAGCGCCCTCGGAGGTTGCGCCTCCGGAGGGTGGCGGCGATCTCCGAGTGGCACTCTGGCGGCCTTCGCTTCGGAGGCCCTGGCCACGCCGCATGTTCACTCCGCCCCTCGCCGTGTGGTGGATATTCCACGAGCTCCATGTCTTCCGCAACCGACGCTACGGCGTGCTCACCGTGTACGATGGCGACAAGCCCATTCACCGCTCCGTGGTGACACCAGGGTGGTTCCGATTTCCCTTCATGGCCGTGGACGACCTTCAAATCGGTGACACGTGGACGGACCCGGATTACCGCGGGCGAGGCATCGCATCGGAAGCGATCCGGAAAGTCGCGGCGCTCGAGAGGACTACCTGCGGGAGACTTTGGTACCTCACGGAGGAGGCGAATCTGGCTTCTATCCGTGCCGCTGAGAAGGCCGGGCTTTCTCGGTACCGCATCGGACATCGCACCCGAAGGCTCGGGCTCCGGCTGCTCGGCGCCTTCGTTCCCACTCGAGAGTCACCCGGCTAGGGCCACGAGGATTCGCCATGGGTTACAAAGTCCCGTTTGTCAATGCAGTCAGGAACTACGAGCTGATCAAAGACGAGATCGACGCAGCGTATCGCGACGTGATGTCTCGCGGTGACCTGATCATGAGGGGCCAGCTGCGAAGCTTCGAGGAGAACCTCGCGAAGTTCGTCGGGACGCGCTTCGCGGTCGGGCTCAACAGCGGATACGACGCCCTGCACCTGTCGCTGCGGGCAGCCGGAATTGGACCGGGAGACGAGGTCATCGTGCCGGCGCACACGTTCGTCGCGAGCTGCTCGGCGATCGTGAACGTGGGTGCAACGCCTGTCCTCGTCGACGTTGGCAAGGACTTCAACATCGACGTGGACCTGATCGAGCCCGCGATCACCGCGCGCACCAAGGCGCTTCTCCCGGTGCACCTCTCCGGCTGGATGGCAGACATGCCCAGGATCGTGGCGCTGGCAGAGAAGCACCGCCTGGTGGTCGTGGAAGACGCTTGCCAGTCGCTCGGAGCGAGCATCAACGGCAAGGGCGCCGGTGCCTGGGGCAAGACCGGATGTTGGAGTTTCTATCCGTTCAAGATCCTCGGTGGCTACGGTGACGGTGGAGCCATCACGACCGACGACCCTGAGGTCGCCCGCTGGGTGAGCCGAATGCGTTACAACGGCGAGGACCGCGAGACGGGGGAGTACCACGGGCATGGCTTCACGGCGCTGTTGGACAATCTGCAGGCTGCGTTCCTTGACGTGAAGCTCCGGCACCTACCGCGCTGGATCGTTCGTCGGCAAGAGATTGCAGAGCGCTATCGAACGAACCTGTCGAACCTGCCAGATCTCTTGCTGCCTCACTATGATCGGCCGGGTTTCACTCACGTGTACCAGAACTACACTGTTCGCTCGAAGCAGGGCAACGCCTTCTCCGAGCACTTGAAGCAAAGCGGCGTCGAAGTGCTCACGCAGTTCCGGAAGCCGTACTACAAGCACGCCGCGCTCGGACTGGAGGACCGGGGCTTCCCGGAGACGGAAGCGTTGAGCCGAGAGGTCTGCTCGCTGCCGATGAACGTGGAAATCACGAACGACGAGCTCGACTACGTGATTGCGACCGTTCGCCAGTTCTATGGCAAGGCCTGATCGTCGCACTCGACGTCATCTCGGGGCCCGATGAACGACATCGGGTCGCGAGCACCCGGGCCTCGCGAACCGCTCCGGGTGCTGTACGTCTACCATGGAACTGCGGGGGTGGCCGGAGCCTATCTGGCGGGGATCGCAGAGGCGCTACGGGCGGTCGAGTCGGTGGACCTGACGCTCGCGACAAACCGCTACTTCACGTTCAGGCCGCCGGCCGGGGAGAAGGTGCTGAGGGTCTTCTTCCCGCTGACAGAGAACACGGACCGGAACCCATACCTGCGATTCCTCGAGCTTTCCGGGCTCCGTCTGCCGATACGCTACGCCGAGCTAGCGCTCGGCTACGTCCGGCTGGTCCCGTACATCCGTCGGGAACGCATCGACGTTGTCAACCTGAGCGTCATCGACGACGAGCTTCCCACCTGGCTGTTCGCGCTCGCGGTCAAGGCCCTCGGCAAGACTCTGCTCGTCACGGCGCACGACGTCGTCTTCGAGGGGCCGCGCAGCTCTTCCGCGAGGCGTCGCCGCGTGTTCGAGCTCGCCGACCGCTTGATCGTCCACTTCGACCACGTCCGTGAGGAGCTGCAGCGTCGCATGGGCGTCCCGTGCGAGACCATCTGTGTCCACCCGTTTCCGTGGGCGGATGTCGAGCCGGTGCTCGACGCCAAGAAGCTCCGCGAGCACCGGTCGGCCCTCGGGGCGAAGCTCCAGCGCTACGACCGAGTCTTTCTGTTGCTCGGTGTTCTCCGCAAAGAGAAGGGCATCGACACGCTGCTTGATGCATGGGAGAAAGCCGAGTTCCCGGCCGGCACGCGCTGCGGGCTGCTCATCGCCGGCAAACCAACGCCCGGCTTCGATCGCCAGCGCGCCAAGTCGCTCCGGAACTCAGTGATCTTGGACCGCTATCTCACGCCGGAGGAGTTCTGCGCGGCCTTGGCATCCAGTCATGTGGTAGTGCTGCCCTACTCCGTGCGGTGGTACGCCCACAGCTCGGTGGCGCTGATGGCCTTCCTCGCGCGGAAGCCTGTAGTCGCATCGGATATCCCCCTGTTTCGCGCACTCGTGGACTCGACGGTCGGCTTCCTACACGAAGCAGGCAGCGTCGACGGGCTCACGCTCGCTCTCGAGCGCACCGCTGCGCTAAACGACGAGGAGCTGGCAGCGATGGGACGGGCGGCTCGGGAGCGGCTCGTGACCAGCTGGCTGGGCCTCCGCGCCTCGCTCCGGTCGCTTTACGCCGCCCTGACCGACGGTCCAAGCCCTCCGGATGGCTATGCGTCGTCGACTTCGCGGGCCAAGTGACGGCGATACGCTCTCAGCCTTCGGGCGGCGTAGAACGGGCGGAGCAGGTAGGTCCGGGCCACTGCTTGGGGGCCGGAAGCTCCCGCCAGGATTTCGGCCTCCGGGATGCTGGGAAGTGCCAAGCGCAGCGCATGGATGAGGGCACGCTCCGTCGATACCAGGATCAGCGCCACGGCCATGCGCTCGTAGTCCGGGACGGGTCGCTTCAGGAGCAACTCTGCCGGGGGTAGGAGCTCCCGGACCGTCCGGGCCCGAAGCGTGGTGAAACGGAGCGCCCCACGCGCCAGCCCGAGCTCTTGTGCAGCACGAAGCGAGTACTCGAGAGACGGCAACGTGCCGGTTCGAAGCGCGAGGTGCCTGAGCTCCGCCGGGTCGAGCTCGTGCCCCCACGCATCCCAGGCACGGCCCAGCGTGCGCAACAGTCGGAGCTGGCCCATCGAGTGCCAGACGAAGTGGGCAGCGGTGTGAAGCAGCGTCATCGGGCGGTCCAGGACTCGGGCCTCTTGCTGGCACACCGAGCTCACCTCGGTGTGAGCCCAGACGAGCTCGGGACTGACTCCCCTGAACGGTGCGTGGAATGCTGCCCAGTGCAAGTCGACGACGTGGCGCACTACGGGCGTTTGGCGCACCATGGAGTGCTGCCCGGAGCCGGCACGAACGCTCAGGCTCAGTGGCCGTGTGGACTGATAGCCGAGCCTCTCGAGAATCCTCTCGGCGGCAATCAGTGAAGAGCCGCGCACGAGCAGGTCGTTGTCTGCGAGCGTCCGCTCCACGAGCGGCTCGCCGAGACGCCGCAGCAGCGGCGTCCCCTTCAGCACCACCACTTCGAGGCGTTCTCGCGCAAATGCGCCGAGAACGAAGGCAAGCTCGGCCTCTACCGCGAGGTTCCAAGCCGCGGTCAGCTCCGGACGGGGCCCGCTGGAGCTGACCGCTCTTCGACTTGTCACCAGAGGACCAGTACCCGCCCGTCGTACGGTGTGGCCGTGACCAGGTGCTCGCCGACGGCGATGTCGCCGTATCCGTCGCCGTCGCAGTCGCGGATTGAGCTGGATCCAGAGGACGATCCGACCCAGCCCGACGGGAGTGGCACCACGATGTCCGCGAGCGCAACTATGTCGCCCGACGCCGTGAGCTTGGAGGCTTCGGCGAGGTAGAGCCGGGCTGGCCCTCCGTTCTCCGCCACGGACGACATGGCGATGTCGACGCCCGCTCCTCCGATCCAGCTAGCGGCTACCGCTGAGCCCGAGAATGCACTGCCGAAGACCGCGTTGCCAAAACGATCACCCAGCGCAGGCGCCGCGGAGTTGGAGAACGTCGTGGCGCTCGCGCTGAACACCGTCGTGCCGTTCCCGAAGAAGAGCCTCGCGTCACCACCCGCGTTCGACGCCAAGCCCGGGCTCCCGACACCCACCCCTGACGCTCCCAAGTGGGTGACCGGGTTGCCCGTGCGCAGCGCGACGGACCCCGTATAGATCTCCTTCGCCGTCCCTGCCTGAATGGTCCCGGTCGTCCCTGTTCCACCCTGGAACGAGTAGACCTTCCCGCCGAGCGGCGCACCGACAACCATCGCGGACTTGCTTCCTCCGTAGAAACCGCCCATGGAGGTGATCGCCAACCCGAACTGGTTGTTTCCTGCTTCACCCACGTAGGCGATGGCGCGGGTGCCAACATCCGCCGGGAGGGTGACAGTGGCCGGGAAGGTCTGGCCGGTCGGGACGCCGCGAATGACCGCGACGTAGCCTTGGCGTGCGCCCGATACGCCGTAGAAGTACGCGGCCACCGCGAAGTCGGCGGGGCCGTCGCCATCGAAGTCGCCCAGTGCTGCAATGGTGACGCCAAAGCTCGACGCCGTGAACTTCGAGTCCGCGACGGGATCGACGTCAATGACGTAGTCGGCTTGGGCCTGGGAGTAAGACGCCGCCCAGTTGGCGCGGCCCTTGAAGACGTACACGCGCCCTCGGCCCGCGTCCGCCGACGCGCCGATGGCGACATCGACCAAGCCATCACCGTCGATGTCACCGACAGGAGTCGCCGCGATCCCAAATGAGGTGCCGGAGGCGCCTGTAAAGGTGATAGACGGAGCCGTCGCGTACCCGGTGGCCGAGCCGAACCAAGCGTAGGCCTTGTTCTGGCCCGCGGTGCCAACGATCAGATCCGACAACGAGTCGCCATTGATGCTGGACGCCCCGTCGACTCTGAAGCCCATCCGTTCGCCGGTCCCACCCGACAGGATCGTCTGGTTGAAGGTGGCCTTGGCTGCGCTCGCGGTAGCTGCGATGGTCCCCTTGTTGCCACCCGCATCGATGGCCGCGACAGCAAAGTAGTAGCCCGTTTCGATCACCCGGCCGTTCACCGTCAGCGTCTCGACTTGCCCCGCGGCCTTCGGCGTGCCCGAGTAGGTGACGGCTTCGGCAGCAGAGAAGTTGCCGGCCGTGATGGGCGACTTGGACACGCGAATGTCGTAGCCCGCGACCGTCGCTGACCCGTCGCCCGGAGCCGTCCAGGAAAGGGTGAAGCTCGTGGCACGGCGGTCCTTGACGGTTGCGGTGATCCCCGTGGCAGCGCTGGGGGCCACGGTGTCAACAACCTTGTTGGCCAACGAGGAGGTACCGACACCCTTCCCTGCTACCGAGCTCGTCGTCGCCTTGAGCGTCGCAGAACCACACTCCGGCAGGGTGACGTTGGCGAGCGACGCGACTCCGGAGGCATTCACGTTCGCGGTTCCGAGCGTCGTTTCCGTCGCGCCGCACGTCACCGTGAAGGTGACCGTCGCGCCGGAGCCGCCGATGTCGGTCTGCACCGAGACCGCCCCTTGCCAGCCCGCCGTTCCGCCGTCCCCGTCCGTTGACGCATTCAACGCGCTCGACTGGGTCGGAGCCGTCCAGGTCACGACTGGGGGATTGCCCACCATCGCGGCACAGGGAGTCTTCAGCGCCGCGGTGTTCCCAGACGGCTCTGTCGTGGTCGCCGCGATGTCATTGGAGCCGACCTTGAAAGTGACGTTGTTGAACGTACTGAAGCCATTCGCCCAGCTCGTCTCCGTGTAGTTCGCGGGAGTGCCGTTGCTCGTCACCGTGAGCGCTACCGGAGAGTTCGTGGAACCGAACACGACGTTCTGCGTGACGTCGGTCGGGCTCTGGAACAGCTTCCCGCACAGGTCGGCCGGCACCCACGCATAAATGTTCGGCGCTGTCGAATCGACCCACACCTTCACGGCCGGGCTCTTGCCCTTCGCGGTGCTCACGTCGGTCACCTCGACCTCGAGCTCGGTCCCCGCGACGAGTGCGTTCTTCCCGTCCGTCGTGACCGTGCTGTCCGGAAGGTCGGCATTCGTGAACTTCACGACGTGGCCGTAGCCGGCGGGGCAGTTGTCCGACGCCTGCGCGGGAGCCGTGGCCACGTTGCTGGCAACCACAGTGAGTGTGCTTCCACTGATTCCTGCCCGGAGAGTCCCGGTACCCGCAACGTTAGAGCAGGCTGTCACGGAATACTGTGCGCCCGCCTTGGTCCCGTCCTGGTCCTTTCGAACCTGGGTCGCCGTCGCGGCGAGGATGTGCTTCGAGACGTCGGAGCCCGTCCCGTCTACCGGCTCGATGATTTGAACGCCGGGGAGCGACGACGCGCATCGAATCCCCTTGAGCGACTTGATCGTCGGGTTCCCGGCGTCGTCCTTGAGGGTGACGTTCAGGTCGAAGGGCGCTCCACCGGGGCAGTCGAGCTCGACGCAGCCGCCGTTCTTTCCACCAACTGCGCCGGCCTGGGCCGCGCTGCACTGGGGCGAGGCCGTTCCGATGGCCACGCAGAAGTTGTCCTTGCCTGCACCGAGGGACGCAGGCAGGTCCACCGCATCTGCGGCGGTCGATTCACCACAAACCTTGAACTGCAGTCCGGTCTTGGAGGGGTTCACGTCCTCCGTCGGGCCGATGAACGTATCGTCGACTGGGGTCGCGTTGACGAGATCAGGTGGCGTCGTATCGACCGGCAGCTTCACCTTGGCGCTCGTGCCATTCGAGCCGACCTTCGGCGCGCAGGTCGCTGAGACCTCGTGGTCCCCATCCGGGACCAGCGTGACACCGGCGAACTTCGCGGTCCCGCCCTGAGCCAGCGCGACGGCGGCTTGTGCCTTCCCATCGACGGTCAGGGTCACGGGCTGTCCGTCTTCGATGGTCGTCTTGACCTCGAACGCGACTTGGTAGTCCTGCCCAGGGGCGCTGACCCGGTCGCCACCCTCCGCGACCGGCACGCCATTCAGCTCGGGATGAGTAGCGCTCACGACCGGCTTGCTGATCTCGCACGCCGCGCCCCCGCACTCCGAAGTGACGTCGATGGTCGCCGTGCACGACGGGTCGTCATCGAGCTCGACTTCGAGCGTCGTGGACCCTGAGGACGCCAGCTGCACGTCCTTGAACAGGAGCTTCGAGCCAGCGGCTGTAGCGGTTCCGACGGACTGTCCGTCGGCGCGCAGAGTCGCCGCAGCGCCGTCCTTGGCGCTGGTCGACACCGCGACGTCGACCTGAATACCGTTGGAACAGTCGCCGTCCTTGTCGGCGCCGGCGCCGAGCTTGGTCCCTGACGTCGGGGCCGTGAAGCTCAGGTTCGGGCACTTGCCGCCGTCTCCGCCGGTCCCGCCTGTGCCACCAGTCCCACTACCGCCACTGCCCCCTTCTTCCCCATCTCCGCAACCCGTGGCGAAACCGAAAGACATGGCAACCGCGAAGCAGGCCAAGAACGCGCTATTTCTCATGAAGAACTCCCCAGACGAAAACCCAGTGCAGTATAGCTAGTGCGCCTCGCGTGTCTACGGCTGCCGAAGGTGCTAGAGAGCGCCAATGACAGCGCCCCACTCACACCAACCGTGCGGCTTCACAGTGCCGCCCGGCGTGCTGAGTGAGGTGGTGGACGGCGAGGCGGTGCTCTTGCACCTGGAAAGTGGAAGGTATTTCGGACTGAACCCAACGGGCACGCGCATGTGGCAGCTTCTGAGTGAATCTGCAAGCGCGCCGCGCATCATATCTGTGGTAGCGACCGAATTCGGTGTCGACGAGGAGACCGTTGCGCGGGATCTATCTGCGCTCGTCAACGAGTTGACGCGACGCGGCCTCTTGGTACCGGACGAACCAAAGTGATGTTCGAGCACCTGCAAGCTGCCTGCCTTGGCGTCCTGGTAGAGACGGGGTTGCGCGTGGTGTCAGTGAATCGGCTGTCTCGGTGGCTTGGGCTGGGCACGACGCCGACGGCATCGAGCGGCCCGCCATCCCGCGAGGTCCACGGGGTCGTCGCAGCAACCGACCGCGTGCTCGGCGTCTGGCCACGGCGGGGGCGCTGCTTGCGGCGGTCTCTCGTGCTCGGGGCATTGCTCCGAGAGCACGGTCCCGTGCTTCGAATCGGCGTGCGACGGCGAGGTGATGGAATCGTCGCGCACGCCTGGATCGAGATCGAGGGGACACCTGTCGGCGAGCCGAGCCATGGCGAGTACCAAGCACTGAGCTGAGTTCCGGAGCGGCTGGAGATGCATCGCGTCGCGCTGCACGGGCTCGAGATTCTGTCGGACTACGCGCTCGCGGGTTGGGAGCCGTCCGCCAGTCGGATCGACGTTCGCGTCGCGAAGACCGCGGTCGAACCCGTGTCGCAGTCCGACAGCGTGGGAGGTCGGTCGGGTTCATCGGGCTTCACCATCCATCGGGCGCCCACCGGGTTCACGGTCGATGTGCCGGACGTTGCGACCTTCGCCGTGGGACCCGACCGGATCGACGTGTTCGAGCGCACTCCGACTACCGAGCAAATCAGCGCCGTGGTCGAGGGACTCGCGCTCTCGGTCGTACTGAACGCCCGAGGGGACCTACCCCTCCACGCGAGCGCCGTTTCTCTGGATGGCCGAACTGTGGCTTTCGTCGGTGCCTCTGGCGCTGGCAAGACCACACTCGCAGCCCTGATGTGCCTGAGCGGAGCTCGGCTGGTCGCGGACGACGTGCTCCGCGTCGCCATCGATCAGACTGGTCTACGTTGTTTCACTGGAACCGCGCGCCTCCGGCTTCGAGAGCGCGTGCGGGAGATCGCCGAGGCTCTGCCGACCTGGGATGCGGAGGAGACGCACGACGGCCGGTTGGCACTGTCGCCACCCGGTGGGAACGCGACCGCTGACCCCCTTGATACGATCGTGATCCCGAGGTTCGATGTGGGCAGACGAACGCCCGCGCTTCTGAGGCTGCGTGGAGTCGAAGCGGTCCGGTCGCTGTTGGCGGCGTCACGGGTTCCGGAGTGGACGGACCGCGAGGTCCTTTCGCGCCTTCACGCTCAGCTCGCATCGCTGGCGCGATCGATTCCAGTCTACCGTGCCGATCTACCCCGCCTCGCCTTCGACGAATCCGCGTCGCACGCGCTGCTCGACGTGTTGCGAGGCCGATGAGACTCCTGGCCTTCCACTCCCCCGATTCAGCGGCGCTCGGCGAGCTCGAAGCGAAGCTCCTCGCCTCAGGGGTCTTCGATCACGTCGAGAGGCGTGGCGATAGCTGGGTCGTCGCGCACTCTGGCGGCTCACTGCGCGCGCGCCGCGACTCCGTCTTCTTCGTCGAGGGCGCGGAGCGATTGGCAGGCGTTACGACGTCCGAGCTGGGGCAGCGAACGCTGGAGGGCTCGCTGCGCGCGTTGCCGGGCGACTTCACGTTCGCGTGGTTTCGATCACCGAACGAAGCGCACTTCGTGAGGGCCGCGGTTGGAACATCGCCGTTGTTCGTCTGGCACGGCCGCGCCATGCTCGGTGTCTCGAGCCGGCTGACCGATCTCGCTCGGTTCATGCCGGAAGAGCCGCGATTGGACCCTCTCGCCCTCGCCGTCCTGAGCAGACTGGCATTCATGCCCCCCGCGGGGCGAACCCCACTCGCCTCAGTGGAGCTGCTCGCGAGCGGCAGCGTGTTGCGGTGGACGAAGGGCGGCGCGCTGAGATCCACGAAATGGTGGGTGCCCCCGTCGAGGGAGTCCGCCAACGTCACCTTCGAGGATCACGCCGCTGAGCTGCGGAGGGTTGTCCTCGACGGCCTGCAGCGAACGCTCGACGCTTCCGGGAAGAACCTCCTCGCCCTCAGCGGAGGTTTCGACTCGTCCGTCCTCGCCTCCCTGACCGCGGGTCCGTTGGGGCTCGACTTCAGCACGCTGACACTGGTGCCGCCTCCCGGCGCGGCGCTGGACTGGGTCAGCACGCGCCTCGCCAGGCTGCGCGCGGAGATTGGACCGCATGCGCGCCGGACCTGGGAGAGGGAGATCTCCCCGTCGCGCCGGATGGAGTATCTCCGCGGTGCTCCGGTGGTTGTTTGGACCGTGGCGCACCCGGTCTTGTGCCTGCTGCCCGCGATCGCTCAGGCTGAGCCGCTGGGCTGCCTCTTCGGGGGAGAAGGCTGTGACGAGCACTTGGGGGGAGGCCCCGCCCTGTTCGATTGGGCATCGTCCGCAAGTCCACGCTCGGCCGCTCTTGCGTACCCGAAGGCGCTCCCGCGGACGGGTGCGATTCGGTTCTGGTCCAGCTTCCGACTGCGGCGCACATTCCGCCGGGCGCCGCTGTTGAGCAGCCTGACGCCGCCGAGCTTCCTGGCGAGGGCCGCGGCAGCGGAGTACCGAGACCAAGCACGAGCCGAGCAAGCCGCCTTCGCCAAGTCGCGATCCGACCGCCCCTACCTGACCCACCGAGTCCTGCACACCGGCGTGGCGACGGTGCAGAACTGGGAGGTGTGCAGCGGCCTGGGGATTCGGCGCTATTTCCCCTTCTTCAACCGTGAGGTCATCGAGCTCGCGTACCGCTGCGACCCCCTCGAGCTGACGAATGCGGAGCCTAAACGCTTGGTTCGAGCGGCGTTCCGGGGGGTCGTCCCCCGCCATTGCTCCGAGACCCCCAAACACGTCTGGCACGACCCTGCCCAAGACCTGGACTGGAGCGAGCCTCTGCCGCCGGAGCTAGCCGGAATCGTGAGAGATGACTGGCTCGAACGCGCCCCGGCTGCGCTTGCCGCAAGAGATGCGTTGCGCCTGAGAGTTCTGTTGAATATCATCTCTGCCGTCCGCACCTGTAGAGGGGTGCAGAGGGAGTCCCGCCATGTCACATGGGCATGAGCCCAACAAGCCGATCGACCAGAACCCCGAGCGGACGCCTGAGCCCCGCGGCTACGAGGCGCCTCGACTGGTGGAGTTGGGCTCGCTGCGAGACCTCACTCACGGGGGTGGAGGCGAGTCTGATCTGGCTGGCGGCGGACCGGACTCCTGAGAGTCGCCTCAGCTTGAGCTTGGCAAGCAGGCGAAGTTTTTCGCCTCGCCGGCGTTGGGGTTGTCGAGGGGCGTTAGGCGATAGCCATGTTCTCCCAGCAGGCGCTGGCACGCTGCCCGCGCCGCTGGCCCGTGAACCGAGAGCAGGATCTTCGGACGAGCCTCATACAGTAGGTACCTTCCACCTTCGAGCACGCGCTCCTCGGCACCCTCCACGTCGATCTTCAGCAGGTTAGGCGTGCGGTCCATCGCCCTCGCGTACTTGTCGAGGCTCATCGAGACAACGGGGAGGTTGCCGGCTTCGCTCAGGCGCCCCAGAGCGTTGGAGCGCCCGATCTGGAATCTGGCCAGGTCGAGGTGATCCGAAACAGCCCAAGGCAAGATGGTGACGTTGCTCGCGCGGTTCAGCTCGCAGTGGCGGAACAGGTAGGCGATGTTACGAGGGACCGGCTCGAAGGCGTGCACGTGCGCGCCGTATCGCGCGAAAAGCAGCGTATATAGGCCGACGTTGGCTCCCAAGTCGAGCGACACGCTCGCAGGCGTCAACCAGCTCCTCGCCACGGCGAGCAGCCTCGGTTCGGCTTGGTTGACCAAGACGGACATCCCTTTTCCAGCTCCGCTTGCGGCTCCCACGATCCACTTCGCGCCGCGCAGCGGCCCTGCGAGGACCGGAAGCGCCGTGCCGGTTGGGCAGAGCTTGGAAACGAGATGCCGAAACCTCAAGCCGGCGGACCTCAGAACGGGTCAGTAGCACGCCCACAGCCGACGTTGCGGTCTTTCGCCCCTTCGGCGGGTGGCCTTGGGCGCTCGGCTATGACACACAGCGGTTTGACGCCATTCGCGGACGCTCTCGAGCCCTGAACCCCCACCCTCGCCCTGGCATCCAAAGCCCGATTCTCGTAAAGTCCGCGCCCTCCCGCGCCGGGGAAACGCCATGGCCACCCTTTCCGATAAGATCGCGCAGAAATCCGCCCACGTCGTCGTCGTGGGCATCGGCTACGTCGGCCTGCCCCTGGTGGCCGAGCTCGCCCGCTCAGGCTTCCGGGTCACGGGCCTGGACTACGACCGCGAGAAGGTCCGCCTCCTCAACGCCGGCGAGTCCTACATCCAGGACGTCCCCACCGCCGATCTGGCGCCCCACGTGAAGGCGCGACGGCTCGCGGCCACCGCGGACCCGGCCATCCTGGCCGAGGCCGACGCGGTGATCGTGTGCGTGCCCACGCCGCTCAACAAGACCAAAGATCCGGACATGCGCTTCATCGTCGCGGCCACCGACGAGATCGTGAAGCACCAGCACCCGGGCATGCTGATCGTGCTCGAGAGCACGACCTACCCGGGGACGACGGACGAGGTGGTGGTGCCCCGTCTCACCGAGAAGGGCGCGGTCCTGGGCAAGGACGTGTTCGTGGCGTTCTCGCCCGAGCGCGTCGATCCGGGCAACGAGGTCTACAAGACCCGGAACACGCCCAAGGTGATCGGCGGGGCTACGCCCGAGTGCCTGCGCGTGGCCACGGAGCTCTACTCGAACATCATCGACACCCTGGTGCCCGTCTCGAGCACCCAGGCCGCCGAGATGGTGAAGCTGCTCGAGAACACCTTCCGCGCAGTGAACATCGGCCTGGTGAACGAGGTGGCGATGATGAGCCGCAGGCTGGGCCTCGACCCCTTCGAGGTGATCCGCGCCGCGGCCACCAAGCCCTTCGGCTTCATGCCCTTCTATCCGGGGCCGGGCCTGGGCGGGCACTGCATCCCCATCGATCCCCTGTACCTGTCGTGGAAGCTCCGCACGCTGAAGTACCAGGCGCGCTTCATCGAGCTGGCCGACACCATCAACAGCTCGATGCCGGCCTACGTGGTCGAGCGCGTCACCGAGGCGCTGAACGACCACCGCAAGGCGGTGAAGGGGTCGAAGGTGCTGATCTACGGCGTGGCCTACAAGCGCGACGTGGACGACATGCGCGAGAGCCCCGCCTTCCACGTGATGCACGATCTGATCGGGCGCGGCGCCGAGGTCACGTACATGGACCCGCACGTGCCCAGCTTCGACGAAGAGGGCCTGAAGATGGCCGGCGTCGATCCCGCGTCGAGCTTCGCGCCCTACGACTGCGTGGTGGTCGTGACCGACCACAAGCGCCTCGATCGCGAGCGCCTGCTGCGCGAAGCCAAGCTGGTGGTCGACACGCGCGACGCGCTGCGCGGCGTGGCGGGCGATCGGTCGAAGGTGTACGGGCTCTGACCGGCTAGCGACCTTCGAACACCGCGTCGAGGGAAGCCTCGGTGACCACGCGCTCGGCCCAGCGGTCCAGATCGGCGCTGGCCGCGCCGCGCAGGCGCTTGGCCACCCAGGCCGGGACCCTCCCGTACTTCCGCCGCATCTGCCGAAGCAGGAGCTCCGCCTTGCCCTTGGCCTCACCCTCAGCTCGGCCTTTCGCGAGCCCTTCGGCCTTGCCCTGTTCGATCAACATCTGCGCGCCGGTCATGGAAGCCTC
>JAKLKA010000209.1 GCA_023150915.1 Polyangiaceae bacterium | reverse complement strand
GAAGCTCGTGGCCGGACTTCTCGACCGGGTCGATCTCTACCCCGACTTCGATCCTCTTCGGGACTTCGAGCTTTCGCTGACCGCGGACGAACTCACCGTCGAGGAGCGGGCGGCCGCTGGCGGCGCCTCGCCAGACGACTTCGACTTGGAGGTTTGAGCCACCGTGGAAGCGTTCGATCGACTCTCTCCAGCACTCCAGTACCAGGTCGTGAACGGCCTGGGCTGGACGGGTCTGCGCCCAGTGCAGGAGCAGTCGACGCACGCGATCCTCGACGGAACGAACTGCGTGATCCTCGCGCCGACTGCGGGCGGCAAAACCGAGGCTGCGCTCCTGCCGTTGCTCTCGCGGATGAACACGGAGGACTTCGAGCCGGTCTCGGTCCTCTACGTCGCCCCCATCCGAGCGCTCCTCAACAACCTGGAGACCCGCCTGCGCGCCCTCACGGCGCTCGTCGGGCGAACCGCCGGCAAATGGCACGGCGACGTCGGGCAGGCGGCTCGTAAGCGGATGCTCAAAGCGCGCCCGGACATCCTCGCTATCACGCCCGAGTCGCTCGAGGCGATGTTCTTGAGCACGCGGGTTCCGCCGCAGCACATGCTGGGAAACGTCCGGGCCATCATCATCGACGAGGTCCATGCGTTCGCGGCGGACGACCGTGGCTCGCACCTCGTCTCGCTCGTCGAGCGGATCACGCGCTTGTCCGGGCACGACATCCAGCGGATCGGGTTGTCGGCAACCGTCGGCGATCCGGACGACATCGTCAGCTGGTTGAGTGGGAGCTCGATGCGCCCAACGCGGGTGATCGATCCGGGCGGCCCGAAGCGCGAGCCGAAGCTCGTGCTCGACCACGTCGGCAGCCTCGAGAACGCGGCGCTCCTCATCGACCGCATGTACCCGGGAACACGTCGGCTCGTGTTCGTCGACAGCCGGCGTGGGGTGGAGCGGCTCGGGCACGCGCTCGCGCAGCGCGACGTGGATGTGTACCTGTCGCACTCCTCCCTCGCGCTCTCGGAACGCGCTGCCGCAGAGGCAGCGTTCACCGAGGGTTCGAACTGCGTGATCGTGGCCACGAGCGCCCTGGAGCTGGGCCTCGACGTCGGCGACCTCGACCACGTCATCCAGATCGACGCGCCATCCACGGTGTCCTCGTTCCTTCAGCGCATGGGACGGACCGGACGCCGCGCGGGCGCCACGGCCAACTGCACGTTCCTCTGCATCGAGGAAGATGAAGTCCTCCAGGCCGCGGCGCTGCTCGAACTGCACGCGCGAAACTACGTCGAGCCGGCTGCTCCGTCCCGCTGGGCGCCTCATGTCCTCGCCCAGCAGCTCATCGCGCTCGCGATGCAGCAACGCGGCGTTCCGACTCTCGAGTGGTGGACCTGGCTGGAAGGGTGCTCGGCCTTTTCTCAGGTGAGGGGCGACACCCGCGACGACGTCGCTCGGCACATGCTCGGAGAGGGGATCCTCACTGAAGTCGACCGTCGCCTCGTACTCGGGGACCGCGGTCAGAAGCTCTACGGCGCCAAGAACTTCCTCGAGCTCTACGCCGTGTTCTCGACGCCCCGTGTGCTGCGCGTCCTCCACGGAGCTCAAGAGATCGGGATGGTCGATGCGTTCTTTCTCCAGGACGAAGACCGCCGGAGCGCGGCGTTCGTCCTCGCGGGCAGGCCCTGGCGCATCCTCAACGTCAACTGGAAGGCCGCGACCTGCGAGGTCGAGCCTGCGGAGCACGGCGTGTACCCGCGTTGGTACGGCCGACCGACGCTGCTCTCCCACGCGTTGTGCCAGGCCAAGCGCGACGTTCTCGTGGGCGACGACGTGCGCCCTTGGTGGTCGAAGCGCGCCTCTGCCGCGATCCAGCAGCTCCGCGAGTCGCACGGCTTCCTTCGCGAGGAGCCCGCCCCGCTAACGCAGGAGCCCGATGGCTCGGTGAAGTGGTGGACTTACACCGGCGGCCGCGGCAACCGCCTGCTCACCGCCGCGCTCCAATCCCGCCTTGGCGACAAGGTGACCGCCGGGAACGAGGCCCTCCGCTTCTCGGGCGACGCAGCAAGAAGCGACGTGGCCATCCGCCAGACCCTTCGCGAGCTTGCCGACGGACCGCCGATCACGTGGACCGACGCGGCTGGCTGGACCGATGCCAGCGCCAATGCGCGCGTCTCCAAGTTCCAGCCGTGTCTCCCGGAGCTGGTTGAACAAGAGCTCGTCGCGCGAGAGCTGATGGACGTGAGCGACGCTGCCGAGACCCTTCGGGCATGGCGCAGCCACGCGCAGGAGGGCACGTGGCAGTGAAGCCGAACGCGAACGGCGGACCCGAGCGACCGAGTAGCGCGGTTGCTGAGAGCCGGGATTCACGAGGCCTCGCGGAGGTGCTGCGCCAGCGGCTCCAGGCGGTCGACATCGACGCGAAGCGACGGTCCGGGACCGAGGCAGGGATGGAAGCCTGGTACCCTTACTACGCGGGCTACACTGAGGAGTTCGCTGCGCAGGTCATCGAGGCGTCCAACCTCGGTCCCAAGTCGACCGTGCTCGATCCGTGGAACGGCTGCGGGACGACGACCCGTGTCGCCGACGTGCAGGGGCACACAGCGATTGGCATCGACATCAACCCGGTGGCAACGCTCGTCGCGTCTGCGAAGCTCGCACGCGCGCAGGATGCCATCCACGTGACCGGCCTTGCTGGTCGGCTGGCGGCGCACAGCCTGAGTGCCCCTGCGACGCTGACGAGCGGAGACCCTCTTCGCAAGTGGCTCTGCCCGGCGCTCACTCGAACGTATCGCTCGATCGAACAGGGCATCCTTGCTGACTTGGCCGTGCGCGACGGGGCTGTGCTCAGCCCGTCTGCTCAGGCGCTCCCGCCCCTCGCGGCCTTCCTCGTTCTCGCGCTTCAGCGAGCAGCAAGGCACTTCGCGGGGATCAAGACCACCAGCAATCCAACGTGGCTCCGACCGAAGACGCACGCGCCGAGGCATGACGCCGAGGCGCTTACGGGCGTGTGGCTCGAGACCGTTCGAGCCATGGCGATGGATCTCGAGGCTGCCGAGGCCGATGCCCACCGGACGGGATCGCAGGTCTTCCTTGGTGATGCGCGCAACCTTCCGCTTGGCGACTCCGCGGTCGACCTGGTCGTGACGTCGCCGCCCTACTGCACGCGCATCGACTACGTGGTGAGCACCTCGTTCGAACTCGCCGCACTCGGAATCGGCGACAAGCAGCCCTCGTTCGATGAGCTGCGCCGAACCTCGATGGGCACGCCGCTCGCTCGTCGCGCGGCGGCTCCTGCTGCCGAGACCTTCCCGGACGAGGTGGCGAGCGTCTTGACAAGGATTCGGGAGCACCCGAGCAAGGCATCGAGCAGCTACTACTACAAGACCTACGCGCAGTACTTCAGCGACTCGATGGCGTCGGTCGCGGAGCTTCGCCGCGTCCTCAAACCGGGCGCCGCGGCAGTGCTCGTGGTCCAGAGCTCGTACTACAAAGACATTTACGTGGACCTTCCCGAGCTCTACGTCGCCATGGGGCAGGCTCTCGACATGAGGGCGTCCATCGCCGCTGAGTACGACGTGAACCGCTTCTTGGCGCAGATCAACTCTCGTTCCACGGCCCATCGCAAGTCGACGTCGCACCGCGAGGCGGTCGTCGTTCTGGAGGCAGCATGACGACCACGAAGCATGGTTCGCCACCGAGGACCGTCAACACGTCGGCGCGCTCCGGCCAGCGTCCAGTTCTCGTGCTGAGCACAACGACAACTTCGCAAGGACCGAGGCAGTAACCATGGCAAAGCAACGCAACCCCGACGCTTCGCTGTCCAAGCGGAACCTGTCAACGACTTTGAGACACACCTTCTTAGAATTTAGCGAACCTGCAAGAGCTTCGGATTGGCCGGGCGCACGTGGGCGCGGGCCACGCACGGCCGAGGCCGTGCACGAGCCCTGCCCGGCTTGAACGGTCCGGAGTGCGGCCCGGCCCCGCGGCCGATGAACGACCGGCCTCGAGGGGCGGTCGGGCGCGGTTCGGCGGGCCGTGCACCGCCTGGCGCGGTGTTCCGCGGTGGCCCGTCCGTGCGCTCCACGGCAGTCCGGAAGGGTGCCAGAGCGACGGCCCACGTGCGGGCCCCGCACCGCCTGGCGCGGTGCTCCGCAGCGCTTCGGTCAGGAGCAGTTCTCGCTGAGCGACTCATGGTGTAGCGTCCGGGGCGGTGGTCGCCGCGGGCGGGTTGATCCACACGGCGGCCGGTACCGTGGCCGGTCGCGGCGCACCGTGGACGAACCGCTCGGGGTGGGCCTCCCAGGCTGCCTGCAGGGCCGCGCGGCGTTTCTCCAGGATGGCGGGCGCCTCGCCGTGGTGGACCTGCGACGGCGTGAACAGCGCGATGCCGCTGTGCTGGTGCTCCTCATTGTACCAAGCGAAGAATTGCCGGCAGAACTCGAGGGCCGCATCCTTCGTCGGGAAGCGGTCCGGAAACTCCGGCCGGTACTTCATGGTCTTGAACTGGCTCTCCGAGAACGGGTTGTCGTCGGAGACCTGAGGTCGGCTGAACGACCTCGTGACCCCCAGATCCGCCAGCTTCTGCGCCAACAGCTTCGATTTCATCGCCGTCCCCCGATCCGCGTGCACGGTTAGCTGGTCGGGCTCGATGTCCTGCTTGTCGCAGGTCTCCGTCAGCAGGCGGCTCGCCAACGCCGCGCTTTCCCCGTCGGCGACCATCCAGCCCACGACGTACCGGCTGAACACGTCGAGCACGACGTAAAGGTAGAAGTAGGTCCACTTCACCGGCCCCCGCAGCTTGGTGATGTCCCAGCTCCAGACCTGATTCGGCGCGGTCGCGAGCAGTTCGGGCTTCGTGTACTCGGGGTGGGTGCGCTGGTCTCGCCGCTCCCGACTCTCCCCAGCCTTCGACAGCAGCCGATACATCGTCCTCTCCGAACACAGGTAGACCCCCTCCTCCAGCAGCTTCGCGTAGATCGCCGCGGGCGCCATGTCCATGAACCGCTCCGAACGCAACGTCGCCATCACCTCGTCCTCCTCCGCCTCCGTCAGTGCCCGCGCAGGACGCGTGCGCGACCGTGCCTCCGCCACCGGGCTCGGCGGAGCCTCTGCCTTCGAATCTCCCGGCTGACGCCGATACAGCGTCGCCCTGGACACCGAAAGCGCCTCGCAGATCGCCGTCGTCGGCAGAGAGCCCACCGCCCCCGCAGCGGCGGTCAGTCGCTCTTCGCGTCCAACCCCAGCAGCCGGGAGACTTTTTTTTGGACCTCGATGATGAGCTCCGCTTGCTCCAGCCGCTTCTGTAGCCGCTCGTTCTCACGCCGCAGTCGCTCGTTCTCCGCACGCGTCTCCCGGTCCGGATCCGGCTTGGGCCCGCGCTTCTGCGGCACGAGCCCATCCAGCTCTCCCTGCTCCCGCGCCGCGCGCCACTCGCGAATGGCCGACGAGTACAGCCCCTCGCGCCGCAGCACGGACCCGATCTCCTGGCCCGCCGCCTGACGCGAGTCCACCTCCCGCAGGATTTTCAACTTGAAGGCCGCGGTGAACGTCCGCCGCCTCGCCTGCGCGGGGACCTCAGGGTCTGGCTTCGTGTTGTCTTTCTCCGCCATGGGCTCCACTGAACTCCTGTTTACCCTCGTAGCCTAAACTCTTCGCTCATCGGTGTCTCACGCATGTTGGCAGAGAGGGAAGCTTGACGAGCAGATCGACTCCCGTAGGTCGGACATCCGGACCGACAAGCTCGACATGACCTACGGCGAGTTCGCCAACATGTACGAGGCTAGCGAGTTGGTTGTGGCCCCCGCGTACCAGCGCCTCTTCCGGTGGAACCCGAGCCAGAAGAGTCGATTCATCGAGTCAATTCTCCTCGGTATTCCGACCCCGGCGCTCTTCGTCGCCGAGACTGAGGACGGCATCTGGGAGTTGGTCGACGGGCTCCAGCGGCTGTCGACCGTCCTTGAGTTCTTCGGGGTCTTGAAGGATGCGGATAGCAAGTTGATGCCGGCTTCGACGCTCGTCGCCGATGATAGCTCTGTGCTCCCCGCGCTCGACGGGGCCACCCTCGACGCGCTCTCGTTGCGGTCGCGGCTATCCATCCGGAGGGCCGGGTGTCGCGTGGAGGTCGTCAAAGTCGGGAGCGGTCGCCGGATGAAATATGACCTCTTCGAACGGCTGAACACCGGCGGCGCGCAGCTCACTGAGCAGGAGATCCGCAACTGCATCTTCCGTGCAGAGGCGCCCGACCTGATGGACTACTTCGACCGCCTCGCGCAGGAGGATGTCTTTCAGTCGCACCTCGGTCTGTCGGATAATCAGCAGAAGTCGCTGTATGACCGCGGCCTTGTTCTTCGCTTCTTCGCGCTGAAGAACGACATCGAGGAGTTCCGCCACGACGTCGAGCCATTCGTTACCGAGTACGTCCACAAGGTCGTCGACAACAAGCTCGACTTTGACCAGGACGCTGAGCAGGCCGTGTTCAGGCGGACGATGAGCTTGATTGCCGAGGCGCTCGGTGATGGCGCGTGGCGCCACATCGCAAGCGACGGAGAGGCGAAGGGCGCGTTCTCGGTCTACGTGTTCGAGGCCCTCGCCCTTGCCGTGGCGAGGAACATCGAGGTCGTTGGCCAGTTGTCGGTCGAGGAGATCCGAGAGCGATGCAACGGTGTCAAGGTCGACACTGAGTTCAAGGAGGCCTGTGGTGCGGGTCGAAACACACGGCCGCACCTGCTGAAGCGCCTCGCCGCCGCAGAGCGAATCATCCTCAACGATCAACAGGTCGAGGCACGGGATGACGATGCAGACGCCGGAAAATGAGCTGCGGGTGGCGGTCACGGACTGCCTCGACAGGCGTCGGACCGCGCTCACCGAGACGGAGCGAGTGGTGGCCGCGCTCCGCGGCAACGTTCTCCAGCCGAGGGCCTGCGCGATGGCCGTCCCGATGCTCTACGCAGTCTGGGAGGGCTACACGAAGGAGGTGCTTCAGCTCTACATCGAGTTTCTGGAGAAGCGCTCGCTACCCCAGCAAGACCTCAAGCCGGACATGCTGGCGTATGCCTGGTCGGGGTCCTTCCGGAAACTCACGGGCAATCTGACGCATGCGCGAAAGGTAGAGCTCATCGAGCGCTTTCTCGGCAGCCTTCACGACACTCTTCGCTTCGAGAAGGCAGAGCGGGAGGTCGACACCAAGTCGAACCTGTTCTTCGATGTTCTTGAGAGCTTGGCGGCCTGCCTGTGCCTCGACGTGAGCCGGATGAAGGCGCACGAGAAGAAGCTGGATGCGCTCGTGAACCGCCGAAACAGCATCGCGCACGGGGGCCGAGATCAGAAGCTCTCGGAGGCTGACGTGGCCGAATACAAGCATCTGGTGCTGGCGCTCATCGGCGACCTCGAGAGTGTCGTGCTCGATGCTGTCACGGCTGGTCACTGGAAGCGATCATCGAATAGCGCAGGCGAGCGATCACCGCGGGCGCGAGGGATCGGCGGGGTGCGTGCCGTAGTCGGGCGACCGGGGGCGGTCGACTGGTGACGACGTGGCGGGACGTGGCGGTGAGGATCTTCGACGGCGGCGCGAGGCCGGGGTAGGAGAGAGTGGCCCGGCCCGGGTAGCCGCCCGAGCCGGTCCGCAGGCGGAAATGACGTATGCGTTCGACCAGCGACGCCCTACCGCCCGACGCCAACTTCCGCGACCTTCGCGCGAGAGCGGATGGACCGCTCGGGAGGGGAACATGGCGAGCGGACGAGCGGCGAATCGGGCGCGGTGGGTCGAGGTTGTGGACGCGTGGCGGCGCAGCGGGTTGACGCAGGTCGCCTTCGCGGAGGCGCGGGGGCTGCGCCTCGGCGCGTTGCGGGCGTGGTGTCGGCGGCTGGGGGCGAGCCCGCGGGGCGCCTCGACGCGTCCGCGTGAGCCGGTGGAGTCGCCAGCATCTCCCCGGCGGAGAAGTAGCCGGTCTCCTCACCACTCGCCGTGCGCTCCGAGGCTTCGGCCAATGCCTCGACGGCGCGGATTCGGTGGCTGGAGAAGCTGCGCTCGCCCCGCCGCTGGAGATCGTAGGCCACCAGGTAGAGCTCGCCCTTCACGAAGCGCCACCCCAGGGGCTCGACCTCGC
>JAKLKA010000019.1 GCA_023150915.1 Polyangiaceae bacterium | reverse complement strand
TGATCACCAACAACGAGCGCGAGTTTTTCCGGGTGCCGGGCCTCGCGGTCGAGAACTGGGCGAAGTGAGCGCGAGGGCGCGAGCGCTAGCTCCGAGCCCCCGCCGACGCCGACAAGAGCTTCGCCATCCCCTGGAAGAGGGCCACGAGCTGTTCGGCGGCCTCGGGCGGCGCCTCGATGCGAACGGCCCCGCTGGCGGTGCGCTCGATCCGCAGCGCGTCGAACAGCGCCGCGGGACTCTCGGGAAAAGGTGGTGGCGCGGCAGGCTCCGACGAACGCAAGACGCTCTCCTGGGCCGAATCGAGGTCCTCGCCTGCGGCGTCGAGCTCGGGCTCGAGGTCGGGCTCGGGTTGCGAGCGCCGCTGCGGGCGCGATGCCGGCGGCGGTGGCGCCTCGATCTCGACCAGCTGCTCGACGCGGGTGAGAAACGACGGCGCGGCGTCGAAGCGCACCTCGTCGCTCGAGCCGTCGAACAGGCTGGAGAAGAGCGCCTGCTTCGCCCCGAGCAGGCCGGCGATGCGCGCCTCGATGCTCGCGTCCGAGACCAGGTTGAACACGTCGATCGGCGACTTCTGCCCCAACCGGTGGATGCGACCGATGCGTTGCTCGAGCACGGCGGGGTTCCAGGGCAGCTCGAGGTTGATGCAGGCGTTGGCGGCGCGCTGCAGGTTCAGGCCCACGCCGCCGGCGTCCGACAGGAACATCACCCGCACGCGCGGGTCGTCGTGGAAGTCGACCACACTCTGGGTGCGCTGCGCCGGTTTCTCGGCGCCCGTGAAGAACACGGGGCGCACGCCGACGCGCCCCAGGATGTCCCGCAAGCTCCACTCGGCCAGCCGCAGCATCCGCCGCCATTGACTGAACACCACGACCTTGCGCTCTTGCTCGACCACCAGCTCCGAGATCAGGCGCCGCAGCTCGGTGAGCTTCGGCGAGAACAGGCCCTCGAGCAGCGCCTCGTCCGGCGAGGCGTGCTGGTACGCCGGCCAGACGTCGTCGAAGCGCAGTTGCCCGAGCCCGTTGGCGATGATCCGCTGCTGGGTCAACAGCGACATGAGACGCAGGAACTCGGCCTGGATCAGCGGGCGTCGCCGGGCTGACGCGATGAGCGTGCTGATCGGCTGCTTCAGATCCTCGTGCGCCTCGATCTGCTGGGGCGTCATGGGCACGGGCACGCGGGTGTCGGTGCGCGACGGCAGCTGAGCGATGACCTCACGCCGCACGCGCCGCACCACCGCCGGCCTGAGCCGCGCACGCAACGTGTCGAGGTTCCGCGCACCCGCTCGGCCGGCCGAGCCGCCGTCGCCTTCGAAGCGGGTGTACCCCGGCACGATGCGCCACTTCGGTGCCATCGCCAGATCGTCGACCCAGTCCAGGATCGACGCCAGCTCTTCCAGGCGGTTCTCCATGGGGGTGCCGGTGAGCACCAGGCGGTACTCGGGCGTGAGCGCCTTGACCGTCACCGCCGACTTGGTCGCCCAATTCTTGATGCGCTGAGCTTCGTCGAGCACCACGATCTCGGGGTCGATATCTTGCACGTGGGCAACGTCGCGTAAGAGCTGCTCGTAGCCGATGATGGCGAACCCCGAGCGCAGCCGGCGGTATTGCGCGGCGCGATCGGCGGTCGTGCCGTCGATGACAGTCGCGGGAACGCTCGTGGTCGCCTGCCACTCACGCAGCCACTGCGACTTGAGGCTGGCCGGCGCGACCACAACGCCGCGCCGCACCTTGCCCGCCCCGAACAAGGCATGGCAAGCCGCGATGGCCTGGGTGGTCTTGCCGAGCCCCATGTCGTCGGCCAGGAGCAAGCGCCCCGCCTCGACGAAGCGAGCGATGCCCTCGCGTTGATAGGGATAGAGCTTGCGGCCGAGGCCCTTGAGCTCGGCCATGATGCGCTTCGCGTCACGCTCGCAGCGCAGCCGTCGCTCGGCCCGGGCGAGCTCTTGCTCCAAGACCGCGCGCGCCGCCGGGGTCGCCGTCAGACGCGACTTCCCGGCCCCGTCCCCGACCCAACGGCAGAGCATGGCCAGCGCCTCGTGCCGTCGCGACAGGTCACGACGAAGCGCCGCGTCGAGCGCACCCGCCGAGAACAGGCGCTGGATGCCCGCGCCCCCAGCAGGGACCGGCGGTCGCGCGACCAGCCGCAGCCCAGCCACGCGGTCGAGCTCGCCGCTCGCGGGCAAGTGCGGCTCCCACTCGAGCCGCAGCCCGCGGGCCGCCGGCGCGGATCGACCGCGCGCCGTCGCCGTCTTCTTCGCGAACACTCGATCGAGCACGACCAAGAGATGCTTGCAGAGCCCGAGCCCACTCTTCGAGTAGTCGGCGCAATCGCAGCTGCCAGACAGCGGGCTCACGCTCTCGAGCAGCGTGCGGTAAGGCCGCGAGTCCCGCGCCCGCCCGCGCCCTTGCCGCCGCGCGGTGGTGTAGAGCCCGAACGCGGCGCCCCGCGCCGGACGCGAGCTGACCACGAGCGCGTCCCGCCGGGCGAAGTCCCAGCGCCGGCGCAGCGCTTCGAGGGCGGCCACGCGCACCGGCCAGTCGGCGTCGCGCGTGACGGCCAACACCTGATCGACGATCAGCTCGGCGGGGATGTGACCGAAGCGGCGTTGAGCCGCACTGAGCAGCGTGTCTCGTGTCTGTGCGTCCACGGCCGCGCGCATACCGCGGCCCCGCGCGGCAGGCCAGCCATGCGAGGGCAGCGCACCACGTCAAAGCCGTGGTAGAGTTCCCCAGTGGCCTCGCCCGCGCAGCGGATCGCCAGCTTCGATGAGCTGTACCAGGCCATCCGGGCCCTCCCGCCGGGTCCACGACCGCCTCGCCGTGCCCGATCTCTCCGCTTGGAAGCTGGACGGTGCGCAGGCGGTGCCACCGGCGTTTGCGCTCGAAAACCCGATCACCGTGCGGCCCGATTGGTGCTGCGAGATCCTGTCTGAGTCGACCAAGAAGAGCGATCGCGAGCTCGAGGTGCCGCTCTACGGCCGTGCCGGGGTCGAGTGGATCTGGCTGGTCGATCCCGAAGCGCACAGCGTCGAGGTCATCCGCACCCAGGGCGGGTCGGCCAATACGGTGGACACGGTCGCCGGCGCAGTGCGCCGGCCGATCCCGCCGTTCTCGTCGGTCGTCGACACCAGCCGTTGGTGGGTGAGCGCGACCTGAATCAGGCCTTCGGCCGCTTCTTCTTCTTCGTCGGCACCTTCTTCTTCGTCGGCACCTTCTTCTTCGTCGCCGCCTTCTTCTTCGTCGGCGCCTTCTTCTTCGTCGGCGCCTTCTTCTTCGTCGGCGCCTTCTTCTTCGCCGGCGGTCTGGGCGCTGCGGGCTCTGGGCTCGGCTCCGCCAGATCCAGACCGAAGAGCTCCGAGAGCCCTTCCGTCGCGAGAACCCGTTCGCCCGCAGGGACCGGCTGGGCCAGAGGCAGCCCGGCGCTGGCGCTGGTGATCAGCTCCTGGTGATCCACCTGCCGGAGCTGGAACAAGAGCTCGGGCCGCTGGTCGAGCCGCGCGCCGATGCCGTACAGCACCGCCGCGACATGCTTGCACATGTCCGCCCAGTCGGGGCAGTCGCAGGAGAAGTCGATCTCCGCCGGCGAAGGGAACAGCCCGCCCTGCTGGCGACAGATCGGCTCCATCACGCCGGCGGCGAAGCGCCCCTGCAAGAGCTCCACCAGCGAGTCGATCGCGCCCGAGCACTCCCGGCAGAGCGCGCTCCAGCGTGCGGGCGGCACGGCCGAGATCCCGATCGTCACCCGGTAGAGCTCGGAGCCGGCGACTCGGGCCTGCACCGCGCCGGGCGCGATCTGCAGGTCGACCACCGAACCGTTTCGCACGTACGTTCGCCCGCGGGGAAGGCGATTCTCGAAGTCGCTGTAGCTCTCCAGGTTGTCGCACCACGCCTTGCCCCAGAACGAGCTCGCGATGGCTCGGCCCTCGATCACCACCGGCGCCACCGGGTGGCCCTTCTTCGAGAGCTTCTTCATCTCGCGCAGGGCCATGCTTCTTCGTTTGGCCACCGGCACGTAACGTCTGAACCCGTACATCGTTCACTCCTGGGTGGCGCTCTCTAGATCGAGGCTCATCAGCTTCAGCAGCTCCTGATCGCCAAGACTGGTCAGATCGAGCTCCGCGCCGCCTTCCAACAGATCCCTGGACAGCTGCTTCTTGGACTCGAGCAGGTCGGCGATCTTCTCTTCCACCGTGCCGCGGCAGACGAACTTGTGGACCAGCACGTTCTTCTTCTGTCCGATGCGGAACGCGCGATCGGTAGCCTGGCTTTCCACCGCGGGGTTCCACCAGCGGTCGAAGTGCACGACCTGCGAGGCCGCGGTGAGGTTCAACCCCGAGCCCCCGGCCTTGAGCGAGAGCACGAAGAACGGAACCGACTCGTCCCCCTGGAACCGTTCCACCAGCACTTTGCGCTGCCTCACCGGCGTACCGCCGTGCAGCACCAGCCCGGGCCTGCCGAACACGCTCCCCAGGAACGCGGCCAGCGGCGCGGCGATCTGCTGGAACTGGGTGAACACCAGCAGCTTCTCTTGCTTGTCGGCGATCACCTCGGCGATCAGCCTGAGTCGGGCCCACTTGCCGCTGTCGCCCTCGGAGAAGCCGCCGTCGCCAAGCCATTGCGAGGGGTGGTTGCAGATCTGCTTCAGGCGCATCAGCGACGCCAGCACCACGCCGCGGCGCTGGATCCCCTCGGCGCTCGCGAGCGCTTCTCTCAGGTCGTCCACCGCCTGCTGATACAGCGCCGCCTGCTTCTTGCTGAGCTGGCAGAAGGCGTCGACCTCGGTCTTGTCGGGCAGATCGGCGATCACGGTGCGATCGGTCTTCAGGCGCCGCAAGATGAACGGCCGCGTGAGGTCGCGCAGCGGGCCATAAGGATTGCCCGGCGCGGCGGCCAGGCTCTTGGCGTAGCGGCCGAACTCTTTGGCCGATCCGAGCAGCCCCGGATGAGTGAAGTCGAAGAGCGACCACAGATCGCCGAGCCGGTTTTCGATCGGTGTACCGGTCAGCGCGATGCGCGACTGGGCCTTCAGCTTCTTCGCCGCCCGAGTCTGCCGGGCGCCAGGGTTCTTGATCGCCTGCGCCTCGTCCAAGATCGCCAGCCGCCAGGCCGTGGTCCCGAGCCACGGGATGCGCTCGAGCGAGCCATAACTGGTGATCACCAGATCCACGTCGTGCAGCGACTCGGCCGAGAGCGCGGCGAGCTCCGCTGCGGGTCGGGCCGACCCGTGCGCCACGAGCAGCCGCAGGCTGGGCGCAAAGCGCTCGGCCTCGGCAACCCAGTTCGCCAAGAGCGAGGCCGGCGCGACCAGCAAGCTCGGCCGTTTCGGCCCGTCGCTCTCGGCGCGCAGCAGCAAGAGCAACGCCAAGATCTGGATGGTCTTGCCAAGGCCCATGTCGTCGGCCAGGCACGCCCCGAGCCCAAGGCGGCTCACCCAGTGGAGCCAGCGCACGCCGCGCTGCTGATAGGGCCTGAGCGTACCCCGGAGCTCGCGTCCGGGCGCCACCGCGGCGAGCACACCCGGCTCGCGCAATCCGCGCAGCGTCTCTTCCAGCCAGGGCCCGGCGGTGACGCGCGACCAACCAGAGCCGCCCTGGATGTCGCCGCTGTCGTCCTCGCCGCCCAAAGCAATGCGCGCGCCCGAGATCAGGCGCATCGCCTCGGAAAACCCGATGCCCTCGCGCTTGGCCCGCGCCTGGACCTCGCGAAAGCGCGCGAGCGCCTGCGCGAGCCGCTCCCGATCCACCTCGACCCACTGCCCGCGCACCAGCGAGAGCCCGCTCGCGCTCGCGAGGATCGCGTCCACCTCGCCCGGCTCGAGCCGCTCGCCATCGAGCGTCAGGTCGAGCTGGAAGTCGAGCAGCGCCCCGGCGCCGAGCAAGCCGGCGCCCGCCGCCTGGGTCCCCACCGTCGCCGTGACTCGGGGTCGCGCGGGGCGCCCGCCCCGCCAGCCCGCGGGCATGCGCACCACCACCCCGGCGCGCTCGAGCTCGGGCGCGTCGTGCAGCAGCCGCAACGCCTCGTCGGGTGTCCAGCGCAGGGGATGGAAGATCTCGCTGGCGTCGACCATCTGTCGAAGCCACGGGCAGCGCTCGGCGGCCCGCTGCACCGGAACGAGCAGCGACAGCAGGCGCGCCTTGTTCGCCGCCCCCGCGTACTCGCGCAGCGCCTGACCCAGCGGCTGGTGCTGCGCGGAGCCGTGCGCGGACATGCCGCGGGTATACGTCGCAAGAAACGCGAACGGGGCCTGCTCGTCCTTTCGGTTCTCTGCCAGGTTGAAGCACACGCGGCCCACCACGTTCCAGACTGGGCTCTGTCGCTCCAGAAACGCCTGAACCGTCGAGCCCGACTCACCCAGCTCGACCCCGAACGCCGCGCCCATCTCGCGCCACAGGACACCCAGCACGTCGGCCGTCAGGTACTCTGCACCCGGCATGGCGGGCACTGCCCGAGCCAGCTGCTCCAGCTCGGCCGGATCGGGCGCAGCGATCTCGCTCGAACGATCCTCGACGTCGGGCCGCGCGCAGATCGCGGTGACATGGCGCCGGCCGAGCTCGCGAAAGTACGACAGCACCGGTGGCAGAGCGGTGGCCACCTCGGCCGCGCCGAGCCGCAGCAAGCCGTGACCTGCGCCGCGTGCGAACGACGCCTGCAGGCGCCGCGCCAGCGCGGGGTCGAGCGCGGGCGCGTCGGCCAGCGGCGCGAAGAGCAGCTGGCCGTGAGGCGTCAGCCGCGGGCTGAGACACAGCTCGCTCGGCTCGCGGGTCATCCGGACATCCTGCGCGGGAGAACGCCTAACCCGCCGCGCGAACGACGCCAAGCTCGGACTCACGCCCGAGCCAGGTCGACGGCGCCCCCGGCTCGATTCGGCTCAGAAGCTCGCGCCCAGCGTGGCCGCCACCGCGCGCCCGTCGAACGCAGCGCCAGCTCGGACGCGGGCAGTCTGCGACCGCGATCCCGAGCCGCTCGACAGCACCAGGATCGCGCCGACGGTGAGGGCGGCGCTGCCTGCGCCGAGCAGCACCCACGCCACCGTGCCCTGGCTCTTCGCGTCCTTGCTCAGGGCGACGGCGTCGGGGTCGGTACAGTCCTGCTTGGGGCACTTCGCGTCGGCGTCGCTCTGCGTCTGCATGCTCGAGATGCCATAGTAGGCGCCGGCGCCGATCGCGACCAAGCCAAGCCCGCCGATCACGTAGCCCGCGACCGGTGCGCCAGGGCCTGCTTGCGGCGCCGCGCGCGCGGCACCGCCCTGATCGGAGACTGGGGCGACGCTCGCGGGCGAGACCTGCGCCGCGGGCTCGGACTTGGGCAACGGAGCCAGCGGCGCGATCACCACCTCGCGCGTGCCCGATCCCGCCGCGAGCGTCAGGCGCGCCGCGAAGGAAGCGTGATCCCGCGCCGCGGCTTCCACCACGACTTGCCCCGGATCCACCGGTGTGGGTGTGCCCCAAGCGCCGCGGCCCAGCTCTATCCCGTTGATGCGCACGCGAAGGCCCTCGATGTCTGCGCTCGCCGGCACGCGCACGGTGACGAACGGCACCCGCCCTTCCATGCGCTTCGCCCCGCTCTCGGCATCGGTCACGCGGTCCGGGCGACTCGCAGCCCGCGCGAGACGCAGCGCGTTCAGATAGGCGGACCAGGCCCGCGCCAGCTTGCCGGTCTGCTCCAGACAGTCCGCCAGCATGAGCTGCGCGCCACCGGACTCGGGATCGAGCCGCAAGCTCTCTTCCAGCTTCGGGCACGCCTCCGAGAACTTCTTCGCGTCGAACAGCCGCTTGCCCTCTCGATACAGCGAATCGGCCACCGCGTCGCTGTCTTGTCCCAACGCCGTCGCTGGCGCGAAAGCAAAGATCCCAACCGCCATCAAGCACATCCACCGCATCGTCACTTCCGATCGTCGTAAACGGTGCTCGCACCAGCTGGGACTTTGGGCTTCGCAGCAGGCGGCTCGGGCGCCGCCGCCGGCGGGGGCGGCAGCGAGACCGAAGGACTCACCGTGACCTTGGGAGTCGCTTTCGTGCTCGGTTGCAATCGCGCGATCGAACGACCGGGCTTGCTCGGCTCGGCGATGTACGGCCCGGCCGGCGCGCTCGCGCTCGGGCGCGCGCCCGTCAGGCTCGTCGCTTCCGGCGGCGGCGGGGCCGGCGCCAACGCTGCGGGCGCCGCAGACGCCGGCACGGCGGCTGATACGGGCGCCGCCACGCTGGATCGATGAGTCACGCCCCAGATCGCGACCGAGACTGCTGCACCAGTAGCCAGCGCGATTGCACTCACCGCTATGCGTGGCACCACGCGTCGCGGCACCACCCCCGATCGGTCGAGGCCGTCGTCCGACACGGGCGAGAACGTCCCGACATCGCCGATTGGCTCGCTCACGACCACCGGCACGTCCAGCGTGGGCGCCTGCTGCGGCACCACGCTCACGCGGTCCACCACTCCGCCGAGCCGCGAGATGCGGTCCACCAGTCGGTCGGCGTTCCGACCGGCGAACGGCTCGAGGAGGCGCGCGAGCTCGGCCACACTCGACGGCCGCTCGCCGGGCGCCTTCGAGAGACAGCGCAGCACCAGCGCCTCGAGATCCGCCGGCAGGTCGGGACGAAGCCCCTGCGGGGCGGCCGGCGGAAGGGTGACGATCGCCACGCTGAGCGCGGCGAAGGTCTCGGCCATGAACGGTGTGCGGCCGGTCAGAAGCTCGTACAAGATGACGCCGAGGGACCAGATGTCGGTGGCCGGGCCCACGCTCCGCGCGCTCATCAGCTGCTCGGGAGACATGTAGAGCGGCGACCCCATCACCGCTCGCGAGCTGGTCAGCGCATGGTCTTCGGCACCCCCGCTGACCAGCTTCGAGATCCCGAAGTCGAGCACCTTCACCAACTGCCCACCGTCGGGACCCGCGGCCAGGAACAGATTCGAGGGCTTCAGATCGCGGTGAACGATGCCCTTGGCGTGCGCCTCAGCCAGCGCCTCGCACGCCTCGAGCACGAAGTCGACCGCCGCCGGCACCGGAAGGGGCCCCTCGCGCGCGACCAGCGCTGCCAGATCCAGCCCCGCAAGGTGTTCCATGACGATGTAAGGCTCGCCCGATTCGAGCTGAGCCACGTCGAGCACCCGCACCACGTGCTGGCTCTTGAGCTGAAACGCGACCTTCGCCTCGCGCAAGAAGCGCTCGAGCCCCACGCCGTGCGCCGCCTCGGGCAGCAAGAACTTGATCGCCACGCGCTCGCCGAAGAGCTGATGCACGGCGGACACGACCACGCCCATGCCACCCTTGCCGAGCACGGATTCGACGCGATACTTCCCCGCGACCAGGTCGCCGGGCACGGGATGTTTGGCGTCCAGCATGGCAGCCACGGGGCCTCTGCAATGGTCGCCCGGAACGCCTACGCTCCGCGTCCCCCGAACGGGGGACGACGGCGGGGCGGCATTGGCGGGCCCGATCAACCCACCGCCGCGGCGCGCGGGGTGGCTCGGGGCAGGCTCGTCTTGGCTCGGTTGGCTCGGTTGGCTCGGCTGGGCGAACTGGCGCCGCGGACGTGAATCCATTATGATTCACATCGCCATGCGTCGCGCCTCGATCCGGGACTTGAGAACCCAGTTTCCGACGATCCGCCGGATCGTCGAGCAAGAGGGTGAGGTGGTCATCACCGAGCGCGGACGACCGGTGATCGTCCTCAAAGCGTACTCGGAACAAAGGCCGTCGCGCCCGCGGGCCGTCGACTACTGGGCTCGGCTCCGCAGCAGGATGCCTCGCCCCATTTCCGCCCAGGCACGCGAAGAGCTCGACGAGGCCGACCGTGGCGAGCGCTGATCGGTGCTACGTCGATCCGAGCGCGCTCCGAAGTCTCTACCTTCACGATGACCGCTCGCCGCGGTTTTGTGCATGGCGACGTCGCACGCGCGGTGCGCTGCCGGTGACGCGCTTTGGGCGCGCGGAGCTCCTGAATTCCATCCAGCTGGCTGTGCACCGTGGCACGATCGGTGCTGAGGTCGCTGCCTTGGCCGCAGCCGACTTCGAGTCGGACCTCGCGGAGGGCCGCCTCCAGCTGGTCGACGCTCTCTGGCGGCGGATGCTCGACCTGGCGGCGGACTTGAGCCAGGAGCACACAGCCAAGCTCGGCACGCGCACGCTGGACGTGCTCCACGTGGCGAGCGCAGTGGCCCTCGGCGCGCAGCGCTTCGTGACCTACGACACCCGTCAGGCGGCGCTCGCCAAAGCCGTGGCGCTCCGCGTGCTCGCGCCCTGACCGGTGTCCCCCGAACGGGGGACGACGTCTTTCCAGCGACCCGATACGGTCGCGCTGATGCGTCGGTTCCTCGGCCTCGCCATCGTGATCGCGCTCGGCGCGTGCGGCGAAGAGAAGAGCCTGGTCGACGGCACGGGCTCGGGGGGAGCACCCGACGCGAGCACAACGGGCGGAAGTGGCGCCGCGGGCGGCGCGGGAGGCCTAGCCGGTGGCAGCGGAGGCGGCGGGGGCGGTGGAAGCGGCGGGGGCGGCGGAAGTGGCGGGGCCGGTGGAAGTGGCGGGGGCGGTGGAAGCGGAGGCGCGGGCGCAGGCGGCACCGGCGGCGCGAGCGTGCCGCCGTGCGTCCTCGGGACCGCGAAGCTGCCCTGCAAGCTCGGATGAGGAGACGGACATGAAAGCGCAGCAGTCGCGACGGTGGTTCGGTTTCCTGGGTGCAGGCCTGGTGGTGGCCGCGTTCGCGGGCTCCGCGATCGCGGCGCTGCCGAAGACATGGGGACCGGGCGACACGCTCACCAACGTGGATCTCAACGACAACTTCAAGAACCTCGACGGGCGCGTTTCGCAACTCGAGGGCTCGCAAGCCCCGCAAGTCGTGTACCTGAAAGACGTCCGACTGCCAGGCACGAACGGCGGCACGTTTCCGTCGAGTACCTGGGGGCAGCGGGCGCTCAACACCATCGAGAACCCGAGCGGGTACACTTGGGTCTCCCTGAACGGGAATCAGTTCACGCTCGCCCCGGGGCAGTACGAGATCCTGGCCACGGTGCCGAGCCACTGGTGCAATCGAGCCCAGGCGCGTTTGCGAAACGTGACGGATGGAACGACCACCGTCGTCAGCGCGTCGGGCCTGCTGAGCGAACGACAGGGGCTCGACGGGCAGGCCACCATAACGTCGAACAGCGTGATCATGGGCCGGTTCGCGGTCAGCGGCGCATCCAAGCTGTTTCAGATCGACTCGGTAGTCCAAATCGCGTCCGGGGACGACTCGACCCTCGGCCACAAGTCCGACTTCGGCGAGAAGGAAGTCTACACGCAGGTCAGGCTGGTTCGGCTTTCGAACTGAACGCACGCAGACAGGCCGCGGTCCCCAGTTCGGGGGACGCGAGTTGCCACAGGTTCTGACAGGGTAACGCCATGCAACGCAAAGGACGACGCGGCCGCAGCGCGGCGCTCGTGCTGGGCTTGGTCCTCCTCGCGACCGCGACGGCACTCGCAGTCGCGCCGATGACGACCTTCGAATCGGGCAAGCCCATCAAGGCCGCCGACGTCAACGCGAACTTCAAGGCCTTGAGCGAAGCGGTATCGGCCCTGGAGAAGAAGCGCCCGCTGGCGACGAGCCCGAACGGCACCACCTACTCGGTGGACGCCGTCTTCAAGGGCACCAGCGCGGCGGCGACCACCGGAAAGATCACGTCGGGCGCACTCGTCGGATACGCGGCTGCGAAGAAAATCTGCGAGTCGGATGTATCCAGCCCGAGCGCACACATGTGCAGCTCCGCAGAGATGGTCCGCAGCGCCGCGATCGGCGTCGCCATGCCACAGGGGTACACGTGGATCGCAACCGGGCTGTCCGAAAGCGACCAGGGGCTGGGCTCGATCGCCGAGCGCCTGAAGGTCGACTGCTACGGATTCACCTGGGAGAACACGACGGACCCCAAAGTGTCGGGCGCCACGTGGCAAGTCAGTTCTGGCGGCGCGCCCGGCGGCGCGCCGTCTTCGGGGGTGTGCAGCGCCCAGTACAAGATCGCCTGCTGCGACTGAAGGAGCTCCATGCCCAAAGCCGCCCACGAAGAGCGCTCGGTGTGTTGGCCGCGGCGCTTCTCTCGGCGACCGCCCTGGCTGTACCGCCGGTGACGACCTTCGAATCAGGCAAACCCACCAAGGCCGCCGACGTCGACGCGAGCTTCAAGGCTCTCTCGGATGGAGTAGGCGCCATCGAAGGTCGCGCCGTCGTGTTCCGTGGCGTTTCTTGAGATCTCGCGCTCCATCTCGAGCCGCTTCACGCGCTTCCGCAGCTCACGCAACTCGGTCCGCTCGTCGATGGCCATGTCGTGTGGCCCCTCGCCGGCGTCCACAGCGGCGCGCTTCACCCAGCCACGCAGCGCGGCCTCGGTCAGATCCAGGTAGTTTGCCACTTGCGCGCTCGTTCTGTAGCCGACCTTGCAGAGGCGCACGGCCTCCGCTTTGAACTCCGCGGTGAAGTGCCTGCGGCGGCTCTTTGATACTCGCTTCGCCATCGAACACGCCTTGCGCATCTTCGCGCCTTGGGGGGTGTCCACGGAAGCGGGGATCTTCAGCGTGGCGTTGCTACACAGGACGGCGGCGGCGTTACACCGCCCTGGTGCCGCTGCTCTCCGCGCTGGAGCGCGCGGGCCCCGGTACGGCGAACCACGGTCAGTCGCAGCAGTGGATCGGCCGGCTCGGGTCCCAACACTGGGCCCACCACGCGAAGCCCACACCCGGAGCGCTGGCGATCCAGCTGCTCCCAAGAGAGCCAGTTCCAGCCGAACTCCAGTCCGTCCAGCCCTTGCAGTCTGAGACTCCGGGACCCGATCCCGCGTCGCTCGGCCCCTCGATCCACCCGTCTTGGGTTGTCGTTTTGCCGAGCGAGTAACTTCTCTGCATCTCAGTGACCGAACACATGTGCTCCGTGGGCGACTTGTTGCAAGCCGCTTCGCAGATCGCCTTCGCTCCAGCGCGGCCGCCGAGGTTCCCAAGCGTGGGAGCCGATGCGGCGCACCAGGTAGCGTCGAGCGAGTACGACTTCCCGCCGTAGGTCGCGACGGGTCGTTTCTACTCCAGCGCCGACACCGCGTCGGCCAGCGCCTTGAAGTTGGCGTTCACATCGGCGGCAACGATCTTCTCGGTCGGCTGAAACGTCTTCATCGGCGCGACTGCGGGTGCCGAGGCGGCCAGCGAGACCAGCACGAGAACCAGTGCGCTTCTGAGGTCAATCACCGGGCGATTTCTGAATCTGACTACACGAGTCATGAGCTCAGGTTCCCACGGTGCTCTGGCAAAGGCGTCCCCGGAATGGGGTAGGTCCACGCGCACGCGCGATGTTCTGGCTACAGTCCCCCGAACGGGGGACGGCCCCGATGACGTCGCGCAGATGCGTCGGTTTCCTCGGTTTCGCGGTCGTGATCGCGCTCGCTAGGCGCGGCGAGGAGAAAAGCCTGGTCGACAGCTCGGGCTCCGGGGGCGCACCCGACGCGAGCACGGGCGTTCGCGGGCTCTGCGATCGCAGCGCTGCCGACGACGTGAGGACCGCGCGATACCCTCACCGACGTAGATCCGAACGAGAACTTCGACGCCATCGATGCGCGCACCGAGTCTCCCGGAGCAGCTCGCCTGGTCATGTGCAACGGGAAGGAGTTCTCGCTCGACGCGATCTTCTGCGGCGCCTCCGCAACCCCAGCCTGGGTCGTGTCGAGTGGTTTCGTGGTGGAGACGCCCCGCTGCGACTCGAGGTAGTCCCCCGTCCGGGGGACGCGAGTTGCCACAGGTTCTGACAGGGTACGGCCATGCAACGCAAGGGACAACGGGGCGGCAGCGCGGCGCTCGTGCTGGGCTTGGTCCTCCTCGCGACCGCAACGGCACTCGCAGTCGCGCCAATGAAGACGTTTCAGCCGACCGAAAAGATCGTGGCCGCCGACGTCAACGCGAACTTCAAGGTGCTGGCTGACGCCGTGAGTGCGTTGGAGCAGCACAAGGCGAATCCCTACTGCGGAAAGACGGCCCTCAAGACAGGGAGCACCGGCGGATACGTGGGCGTGCGAGCCCTGTGCCAGGCGCTCCCTTCGTGCGGTCCGTCGGCTCGGGTCTGCACTGGCCCGGAAGTGGTGGCGGCGGCCAGCGCGGGCGAACAACTCGACAACGGTTGGTACGCGGCGGGCGTGGCCGTGGCCGACACCACCGACATGGACGATTGCACCGGTTTCACCAGCAACTCGAGCGCGCTGCGCGGGTGCCGCTGGGCGAGCGCCACGAACTCCCCATCAGTGGCGTTCTGTAACGCGCAGATGCCGGTGCTCTGTTGCCGATGAGTCCCCCGTTCGGGGGACGCGAGTTGCCACAGGTTCTGACAGGGTACGGCCATGCAACGCAAGGGACAACCGGGAGGCAGCGCGGCGCTCGTGCTGGGCTTGGGCCTTCTCGCGACCGCGACGGCACTCGCTGTCGCGCCGATGAAGACGTTTCAGCCGACCGAAAAGATCGTGGCCGCCGACGTCAACGCGAACTTCAAGGTGCTGGCTGACGCCGTGAGTGCGTCGTGGGCGCAGGGAGTGTGAGTCTGGTGACGACCCTCTCGGTCGCAGCGGGCGAGAAGATTCGGCCGCTGGTCACCAACAACTGCTCCGGCGGTGCGAACTACGCCTATACGCTGGGCAGCTTCATCACCGTGACTGAGCTGTGAAAGGGAGTTCGATGGCGATTGCAAGAGGGAACAAGCAGAGCACGCGACGTGCGGCTCGACCGTGGCTGGTCGGCACCGCACTGGCCCTCGCCACTGGCATGGCGCCGGCTGTGCCGGCGATGAAGACGTTTCAGCCGGCCGAGAAGATCGTGGCCGCCGACGTCAACGCGAACTTCAAGGCTCTCTCGGACGCAGTAGGTGCCATCGAAGGTCGCGCAGTCGTGTTCGGTGACGTGGTCGTCCAGCCGCCCGACATCACGTCATCATCCATGACCGACGTCCAGAACCTCCATGTCAAGGTGACGGTGGGTTCCGGGGAGTGTGTGCGGGTAGAGCTGGCGCCCGGACCGGCTGCAACTCCCATGGAATCGGGACACCTCCAATCCAGTTCGAGCGCGTCTTGCACGCGCGCAGGGTTGGAGCTCGTGCGCGACGGGCAGAGCGTGCCTTCGACCACCATGCGCTGGGGCTCTTGCCCAAACTCGACGAATCCAAGCGTCGAGGTGCATCCGTCCGCGTTCGTGTTCTGGGACAAGCTCCCGGCCCCGGGTAGCCACACGTACTCCCTCCGTGGGGCCGAACTGAACGCCCAGGGCTACAGCCCGCTCCTCCGGCTCAAAAACGTGCGCCTGATCGCCACGCGCCTCCCCTGTTCTTGAGACGAAAGGCAGCACCGATGCGGATGCTTTCAGCAGCAGCAATGGTCCTCGTACTCGCCGCCGCCGCCTGCGGCGACGACAAGAACCTGGTCGACGAGCCCGGCACCGGCGGTGCGACCGGTGGGCTCGGGGGGTCGGGCGCGGGCGGCAAAACCGGCGGGGCCGGAGGAACGGGCGCGGCCAGCACCGGCGGCGGAACGGGAGGAGCAGGCGGTGCGCCCGGCGGTGCAGGCGGTGCGCCCGGCGGTGCAGGTGGTGCAGGCGGCTCGAGCGGGGGCGGCGGAGCTCCGACGGGTGGCACGGGCGGGACGGGGTGCTCCCCCGGCGTGTGGGACCAGAGCAACTGGGACCAGGCCTGCTGGCAATGACTCTGCGGCGCCCGCCACCCCCACCTCCCCCGCACCGACTTCAGGGAATGCCCAGCTCCGTGCAGAGCGCGGCCAGCGGAAGCAAGCGGACGCCGTCGACCACGACATCCTTCTTGCCGAGATGCACGTGATACCAGCGCGGGATCCCGACCCGTGGCTGGAAGTAGCGGACCGCGGGGGAGATGCCTTGCTCGGCGGTTTTTGCCTCCACGGCGAACAGCGGCTTTCTGCCCTTCAGCACGACGAAGTCGACCTCGCGACCGGCGGTGTCGCGGAGAAACCGCAGCTCCATGCCCGATTTTGCACATGTGTAAAGTTGGACATACTCGAGTTTACACACGGCGCCGCCCGGCGCCGCGCTTCTCCGCGGGGGCCACTGCGCCGCCCCCCTAACCCACCAGCACATCCATCGTCAGCACCTGGTCCACCAGCTCGTCGGAGTACGGGTTCTGCTCGACGCCGTACGATGTGACGAACACCAGCTGCAAGGCCTTCTTGGTCTTGGTGTGGTCGCGGAAGCGCGCGAGCTTGTCGCGCAGCTCGGTAGCGTACCGCTTGTCGATGCGGAAGGGGGCCGCCGTGAACTTCATCTCGCAGACCGTGATCACGCCGTCGGCGCGGTCGATCAAGAGGTCGATCTGCGCGTCGCGCGATCGCCAGGCGCTGACCTCGGCGCGCACGCCAGAGATGCCGAGCGCGCGCTGAATGGCCGGCGCGTGCTCGAGGCACAGGCCCTCGAAGCCGAGCCCGGCCCACGCCTGCCAGGCGGGCGTCCGGTGAACGTGCCTCCAGCTCGACGCCTTTCGACCCTCAATCCACCGGAGGTGAAAGAGCGAAAACGGGTCGGTCAGGCGGAAGATGCGATCGCGCTCCGTCTTGCCGAAGGGGACGCCCGAGCGGATGAACCCGCCCTGCTCCAGGTTCTCGAAGACGGCGGTGGCGCCCCCGCCGGTGGGTAGCCCGGCGGCGGCGAGCAGCTGGTTGCGGTCCAGCCCCCCGCGGCGCTTGGCGAGCGCGCGGACCACGGCCAGGTGCTTCTTGTCCGAGCCGAACAACGAAGCGAACAGCCGGTCGAACTCGTCTCGGAGCGCGCCGTCCTTCTCGAAGCAGAGCTCGTCCACGATCTGGGCGACCGAGCGACCGCGGCGGACGTGATCCAGATAGTGCGGCACGCCGCCCAGGATCATGTACAGCTCGATCAGGTCGCGGAGCCCGAGCCGCACCTTGCGCGCGTCGAAGAACTCGTGGGTCTCGGCCAGCGTGAACGGCAGTAGCCGAATCGTCTGCGTCAGCCGGTCGTGCAGGCCACCCTTGGCGTTGACGATCCGTCGGAGCATCCACGACGCGGCCGAGCCGCAGGCGATCAGGATGATGTCGCCCCGGCGCGAGCACCAGCTGTTCCAGAAGTGCTCGAGCTCGCGCAGGAAACCGGAGCGGTGGGTGTCGATCCAGGGGAGCTCGTCGAAGAAGAGAACGGTGCGGCGGCGGCGGCCCTTTCGCTCTTCGATGGCCCGCACGAGCGCACGGAACGCGGCGTGCCAGTCCGGAAAGGCCGCGAGCGGCGCATCGCGATAGAAGGTCGACGACAGCGAGTCCGCGAAGATCTGCAGCTGATCAGCCTGACTGCCCTCGAACCGACCCACCATCTCGAAGTACGTGACGGGCCGGTCCTGGAAGAACCGGCGGACCAGGAAGGTCTTGCCCACCCTGCGCCGCCCGTACACCGCCAGGAACTCGGACCGCTGCGACCCGAGCAGGCGCTCCAAGATGGCCCGTTCACCGCGCCGGCCCGAGAGGGGGGGAAGAATACTCGCCACGACTGCCCCAGAAAGAGTAGTCCCGGCGACCTAGCCGTCAACATTGCTCGCCACAACCCGGTCATCGCAGGCAGTTATGGCGAGCAATGCGCCCCTACGGCCCCGGCCCCGCGCAAGGCGGCGTCGACTCGGCGGCCACCGGGTGCTGCCAGTCCGCGTACGCAATCGGCGCCCACTCGACGTCGAGGCCCCACGAGACCGAGTCGCAACCCAGATTTGGATCGGGCGCCCAGGCGTTGCTGCCTTGCACGTCCACGTTGGACTTGAAGCCAGACACCAGCCCGTGGGTGGTGCCGACGGGCGAATCGCAGCCGAGCACGCGTTTGAACAGCGGAAAGAACGTGCCGTAGAGCTGCTCGGCGGTCATCGTGAAGCCGAACGTGCCCGGGCCGCCCGCGCCCTTCTTCACCGCCGCGGTCAGCCAGCCGCTGCGCCCCGCCAGCTGCAGCACCATCGGGATCGGGTAGGCGTTCACGTAGATCGGAAACACCAGGGTCATGTCGGCCTTGTGCTGATCGCCGCTGACCCACACGCCGTCGCGGATGTACCCGTCGGGAAAGGAGGCGGTTGTGTTGATCGTGTCGGTGAACATGCTGGCGTTCCAGACCTGACGCACGTCCGTGCCGTCCCACTTGGGGGCAGTGGGCAGGCCCTTGTCGCTGGTCGAAAGATAGACCGCGCCGTTGACGTGGGGGTCGTTCTCCACGTCGTTCACGTCCCCCAGCACCAGGAGCAGCGTCGCGGTGCCGGACTCGATGCTCTGGTTCGCGACATGCTCGCCGTTGGCGTCGGCGTTGCCGATGAACTGCATCAGCGACGCGCCCAGGGCGTTATCGCGCCCATCGAACCCGTCCTGGAGCACGTTCGATTCCCCGCTCGACTTGCAGGTCTTCGCCTTGCCGTCGTCGAGCTCTTGCTTCGTGGTGGCAAGGCCGTCCAGATCCCAGCCGATGGCGCGCCAGGCATTCGGGTCACGCTCGGCGGTGCCGCGCTTCGAGATGCCGAAGTAGATGCGACGCATGGCGAAGTACATGAGCTTCCCCGGGCCGGCCGCCGGCTTGCTGGGGCGGCTGGGCGGGCGACCCGGGCGATCGAGATCGAGGTAGCCGGGCTGCGACGAGACATCAGGCACTTCGCTCGCGTCGTTCGCGTCCAGAGTGCCGGTGTCGGCGCCCGCATCCTGGCCGGTCGCCGTGAGCTCCTTCTCTTGGATGTCGCCCAGCACCGCGCACGCGGCGGCGCTGCTCCCGATGATCGCCAGAACCCATCCTTTCATTGGAACCCTCCTGAAATGTGCAAGCCCACGTTCGACGGTGTGCGGGACGGCGTCAGCGCGAGAAGCGCACCGCCCGCGGCCACGGAAGTGATGCCGACGCCAAACGCCAGCGTCGAGAGCGTAGCCAGGCGGGCAGCGCGCTCGGATCGATCGACCGCTGCGCGGTCGTCGCAGCGCGCCCCCGAGCACGCCTCGTCGGCCTTTCGGTCGTCAGAGAGCGCAAGGACCCCGAAGTACGCACCCACCGACATTGCGGCCACGCCGCCGGCAAGGGCCGACCAGCCCCACTGGTGCGAGGCCGAGGCGGAATCACGGTGCACGCTGGGCGGGCGCTCGCGCCGGCGGGGCACGGCGGCAACGGCCGGGCTGGACACTTCGAGCGCTGGAACGCGCACGGCAACCGTCGCGCCTTCTTCGGCAACCTGGACAGAAACGCGCCAGGGCTTCCGCCCGCCCGCCCGCGCTTCGAAGCGATGCGCGCCCGGATCCACCGGCAGGCGCGAGGCCCAGGCCGACCGCGGCACGGGCTGGCCGTCGTGGCGAAGCTCGAGGTCCAAGGGCGGCGTCGAGACCGTGAGCTCGATCCAGCACAGGCGCGGCTCGATGGCCGCGAGGCGCGCGCGCGCTTCAGTCTCGCGATCGCCGCGACCGTCCCGCTGCGCGAAAGCAATCGCGTCGTTGAACGCGGCCCACGCGCTGGCAAGTCGACCTCCGGCTTCATAGCAGTGGGCCAGCGCCAGCACCGTGCCGCCGCCGGGGTCCAGACGATGGCTGTCCGCCAGCTTCGGGCACGCCCGCTCGAAGTCGCCCGCGCCGGCGAGCTGCTTGCCCTCGCGAAATAGCGCCTCGGCCAGCGCCGGGTTGGTGGTGGCGGGGTCAGGGTCGGCGCCGCTGGCGCTCGCGACCGCAAGGCACCCCGCCGCCAGGCACGCCGCCACGACGAGCCGCATCATTTCCGCGTCTCGATCGTCGATGGCTGGCCGAGCGCCCACGTGCCCGGCCCCGGAGTGGTAGACAGGGGCGAAGGCTCGCTCAGGGACGGCGGCGCGGGCTTCGCGCTGGTGGCAGGCGCGGGCGCTCTCCGTGCCTTGGGCGGCGCGGGCGTCGGGCTGGGCGCGGTGGTCGGTGCTGCAGGGCCGTCCGACTGGACGGACGCGGTCAGTACCGGCGCAGCGGGCGGCAACGCGACCGCGCTCAGGGCGCGCCGCAGATCCGCGCTGACGACGGCGGGACTCAGCCATGCCCAGGCGCTGAACCCAAGCACGGGCGCCAGCACCCAGAACGCAGCCCGACGGTTGCGCCGGCCGGGGGCCAAGCGCGGGGGGGGTGCCACCGGGGCGCACAGCAGAGCGAGCGCGTCGGACAGCTCCCGCGCGCTCTGGTAGCGGCGCTCGGGATCCTTGGACAGCGCCCGCGCCAGGATCTGCACCAGCGCCTGGGGCGGCGCGTCCAGGATCTGAGCGAGCGGCGTGGGTTCGTCGGCCACGATGCGGGCCAGCACCCCCGCCAGCGTGGGCGCCTCGAACGGCCGGCGCCCGCTGACCAGCTCGTAGAGCACCACGCCCAGAGACCAGATGTCGGAGCGATGGTCAGCGGCATGCGCGTCGCGCACCACCTCGGGCGCCAGGTAACGCGGCGAGCCCACCACCGCGTCGGACGCCGTCAGCGACGAGTCGTCGAGCGGAGCGCCGCCGGCCACGAACGCGCGGCACAGGCCGAAATCGAGCAGCTTCACCAGCGCGGGGCCGCCGGCCGCGGCGCGCGCCACGAACAGGTTCGAAGGCTTGATGTCGCGATGGATCACCCCGCGGTCGTGGGCCGCCGCTACGCCCTTGCACGCCTCGCGCACCCAGCGCGCAGCCTGCGCCACGGGCACGCGCCCCTCGCGCGCGATCAGCCGCCCCAGATCTTCGCCCTCGAGCAGATCGAGCACCAGGAACGGCGAGCCGTCGTCCAGCTCGCCCACGTCGAGCACGCGCGCGACGTGCGGGCTGTCGACGCGCTGCACCGAGCGCGCCTCGCGCAACAGACGGCGCTTCACCGACGGCTCGGCGGCGCGACGCCCGGTCGGAAGCTTGAGCGCCACCTCCGTGCCGTCGGCGAGCCGGCGCGCGGCGAGCACCACGCCCATGCCGCCGCTGCCGAGCGGTCGCAAGACCTCGTAGCCCGCAATGCGCGCGCCCGGCCCTAGATCGGAACGTGGCTCCGCTGCACCGCCCATGCGCCGCACATGATGCCTGCCCGCGGCGTGTCACTCAACCGACCTGTTCGGCTAGCTGGCGGGGTGTGCCAACTTCGCACAACTTCGAGCGCAGCCCGCGCTCGGCATCTGCAGGTTGTGGGGGTTGGCGCGGGGCCTCCGCGGCACGCCCGGAACCGCGCTATGCTCACCCGCAGTGACGGATCAGGCGACAGCGTTTGCGGAGACCCTCAGGGGCGCGTTGCAGAACGTGCCCGGGCTGCGGCTCGCTCTGCTGTTCGGATCAGCGGCGCGCGCGACGCTCCGACCCGACAGCGACCTCGACGTCGGGATCTGGCCGACCGATCCCGGCATGACCCTGGCCGACGAGCTTTCGCTGGCCACGTTGCTCGGGCGGGCGACGGGGCGTGAGGTCGACATCGTGCGTCTGGACCGTGCGCCCGCCATCGTTCGCTTCGAGGTCGCCAAGCGACACGTCGTGCTCCGCGCCGATCCAGACGGCGCACTCCCACGGTTCTTGGCTGCTGCCGCCCTCGAGCACGCCGAGCTCAGGCCCCTCTGGGACGACGCTCAGCGCCGCTTGGCGAGAAGGCTTTCGGAGGGCAGCCAGTGACGGATGCAATCATCGTGCTCCGGAAGCTGGTGGTGCTCCGCGAGCACCTCGGCCGGGCGCGCGCACGCCGCCCGGCGACCCCGCAAGAGCTCGCGGAAAGCGCCCTGCTACAGGACGCATTGGCAATGAGCCTTTTGGTCGCGATCCAAGAAGCCATCGATATCGCCTTCCATGTCATCGCCGACGAGGGTTGGGGCATGCCGGGTTCGTACGCCGAAGCGTTCGCCATCCTCGCAGACAAAGGAGCGCTGCCGCGGGATCTGGTCGACCCGCTCGAGGGGATGGCCCGCCTCAGGAACCGGATCGCCCACGGCTACGCCTCGGTGGAGGTCGAGCGCCTCTGGCAAGAGTTGCCCAGCGGGCTTGCCGTGCTCGATCGCTTCGTGGCTGCCATCGCCCGGCTGGTCGAGCAGACCTAGGGCCGCCGGCTTTCGCTGGTGCTTGCGTGGCCGCCTTTCATCTCGTACACCTTCCGCCTTCGGGAGGTTTTGCGATGCGCAGCTTTGCTTTCTTGATCGTGGCTTCGGCAGTGGCGTTCGCTTGTGGCGGTGAGTCGGAAGACGGCGGCAGCAGCACCGGCGGCGCCAGCACCGGCGGGTCCACCACTGGCGGCAGCGGCGGCTCCACCACGGGGGGCGCTTCCGGCAGCGGCGGCTCCACCACCGGCGGCGCTGCGGGCACCGGCGGCTCCGCCACCGGCGGGACCGGCGGCTCTACCACCGGCGGCAGCGGCGGAACCGGCGGCTCCACCACCGGCGGCAGCGGCGGAACCGGCGGCTCCACCACCGGCGGCAGCGGCGGAACCGGGGGCACCGGCGGCAGCGCCGTAGCCTCACCCGAGTGCAAGGTCGACGGCGACTGCAAGGTCTTCGAAGACTGCTGCTCGTGCGAGGGCGTCCCCAAGGCCGACACCCCGCCGGTGTGCAAGATGGCGTGCACCACCAAGAAGTGCGCTGCGCTTGGCGTGAATTCGACCGACGTGGCCTGCATCGCCGGTCGGTGCGTGAAGGGCTTCGAGTGCAACTCGACCGCGGTGGTGTGCTTGTCGATGCCGCCCAAGTGCCCCGCCGGTGAGGTGGCCCAGGTGAAGGGCGCCTGCTGGAGCGGCGAGTGCGTCCCCGCCGACGAGTGCAAGAACGTGGCGGGTTGCGCGGATTGCGACACCTCGAAGTACGCCTGCGTCACCTACGTGGCCAAGCCGGCCCCGCAGCGACACTGCGTCGATGTTCCGCCGGTCTGTGCTGGCAGCGCCAGCTGCGCGTGTTTCGGCCCCAGCGTGTGCACCGGAAGCTTCAACTCGTGCAACGACCTGTCCGGTGTGAAGGGCGTGACCTGCGGCTGCCCCACCTGCTGATGGCTCGGGCCCGCGGGTGAAGAGAAATCCCGCAACTTGGAGCGGCGGCGGACCGATGGGGGGGCATGCCGTCCCCCATCGCCTCGACCGACCGCCAGAAGAATCAGTGCAGCCTCGACGACTACCCGAACCAGTCGTATGCGCCGAGCCCGCCCGCGAAGCCCGCTTCCGCCGGAAAGCCGGCCGCCTTCGAGGGCGGGTACACCGGGGCTGACGGCTCGACGGGCGTCTCGCGCAGCGCAGTGAATCAGCTGGTCGCCGGCGCCTCGAAGAAGCCGGCGCCCTCCCCGGCGCCGTCGACCTTGCGCCCGCCAGCCGCGAACGGGCGCCGCTCGCCGGCAGACTGCGGGTACCCGGCCTTCAAGACCACGGTCGTCTGCGCGGGTGGCCTTGCGGGTGCGGCGGCCGCGACCACCACGGTGGTGGGCGCGTTCGTCGCTGGCGCCGCCGCCGGGGTTGCCTGCGCCGAGGCCTACGCCACCTACACCGACTGCCTGGAAGGGAAGAAGAAGTGATGCCCGCGGTGGATCTCGTCTTCGCGGCCGTCACGCTGGCCTTCTTCGCTGCAGCGGCACTGGCTTCGCGGCGTTACGGCTCGACGAACCCTCGGCTGAGGGCCGTCGCCCTGGTGATCGGCTTCGCCCTGGGCGCGGCCTATATCGCGACCGCGCGGGCGGGCGACGCGGAAGGCGAAGAGCACGACGCCGCCGCGCCCTGAGCCTGAGCCCTCACGGGGACGGCAGGCTGCCGCCGTCGAGCGGCATCACGAACTGAGCCGTCAGCTGCCTGAAGAGATCGATCTGGTCGACGTACTTCTGCAGCGCGGCGGCCGCGCCCGGGTTGGCGCTGTTCTTCTGGGGCTTGCCGCTGCCGTCCAGCTCGAGCACCGGCGTGCCGTCGGGGTTGAAGAGCGGCTTGCCGGCGCCGTCGACCTGCACCTTGTAGGCCAGCGCCATCAGGTGGTTGGCCCAGGCCAGCATGCGGGCGCCGATCCCCTTCTCGCGCACGCGGCCCAGCAGCGATTCGGTGCCGGTGCGGTGCGCGCGGTAGGTGAGGCCGGTCACCGGATAGTTGAAGACCAAGATCTCGTCCTTCGGCCACTCGGGCAGCTCGCTCGGGAGCACCGCGATGCGCGCGTCGTGCACCCACGAGCTCGACCAGTTGGTGGGGAAGTAGATGCTGCCCCAGACCATGGCGTAAAGCTGCGGGTTGAAGCCATAGTTCGGATCGGCCAGCAGCGCGCCGGGCGGGCGGGTGCCCAGGTCGGCGGCGTCGTGCCAGTTCGGATAGGTCAGCGTGCCGAGCGGGGTGTCGTTCGGATCTTTCTTCACCGTCACCCAGGGCGCGAAGGTGTCCAGGTCCCCGGTCAACAGTGACGAGTACAAGCGGCGCACCTGCTCGGGGAAGATGGTGGCGAAGCTCACGTTCTTGTAGCGCGAGTCGTAGAAGTCTTCCTTCGAGTTCGAGACGAACGAGTCGAACGCCTCGGCCAGGTAATAGGTGGCCCAGATCTTCTCGTAATAGGTGCCCACCTGGGTCTGATAGTCGCCCCAGAAGTAGCCTTGCGAATAGTCGAAGTCGTTGTGCAAGTAGCGCCCGTCGCCCAGCGCCACGCGGAAGTCGTAGGTGAACACGTCGGGCAGGGCCGCCGAGTCGGCAGCAAAGATTTCACCCTCGACACCCACCGGCTGGCCGCTGCCGCAGATCGTGCCCGGACAGTAGTGGCCGGGCTCGGGCCGGGTCACGATGCGCGCGAACAGATCCAGGCCGTGCGTCGCCGCCAGCGCCAGCGGCCCCATGTTCCCGTCGGCAATCAGCTCGGTCGAGGGCTTGGCCGGGTCGCCGTCCAGCACCGCGCCGAAGGCGAAGGCCTTGCTGATCTGCTGGATCTTGTCCAGGTACCGATACTGAATGCGCGAGGTGACGTCGAACGAGTTGAAGTCGACCCGGTCGCGGCGGAACGCGTCCAGGACGTAGCGGTTCTCGAAGCCCGACTCGAGGAAGCGCACCTGTTCGTAGGCGTCGGCGCCCGAATCGCTGGTGAACGCCGGCACGTTGCCGGTGTCCGCGTACTCGTCGCTCGAGAAAACGTAACCGCGGCGCACGCGACCCTCGGGGTCGACGGCGCGGGGCTGGACCGCCCAGGCGAACGAGGCGTAGTCGGGGTCCGAGGCGAAGTCTTCCATGTCGCGATAGTCGACCACGTCCATCTCGGCTTCTTGACAGCGGGTGCCCAGGGGCGCTGCGCCGTCGGCGCTGCACTGGCCGATCAAGCCGAACTCTTTCTGGTACTGGCTGTAGTGGATGAACTCATACGGGTCGCTGCTGCTGACCGGCGGGAAGTAGTAGACGCCAAACAGCCCAGGGCTGTTCGTGAACGCCGTCAGCTTGTAAGCCTGGGCCTGCGACGCCCCCTTGGCCTTCACGCTCAGGCCCTGCTTGGCCCAGACGTCCACCACGCCGCCATAGGTGAAGCGCACGCCGGCGCGATCGTACTTGCCGGGCAGCAGCATGTCTTGGGCGTGCTCACCCGGATAGTCCATCACGCTCGAGGTGGAATAGCGCTGGATCTCGCCATCGATCTCGGCGTTGCTGATCGGGTCGCGCCAGCGCGGGCCCAGGCACTTCGAGCCGTCGGTGGTGCCGTCGGCGCAGGGCGCGGTCACGTTGCCGTCGCCGGTGCGCAGCTGCCAGTACTCGGGCTCGTAGTTCAGCGAGTCGAACGAGGCGCCGAAGTTGTGGCGCAAACCCATCGAGTGGCCCAGCTCGTGGGCCATCACGCCCCGATTGAGCTCGGCGCGCGCCCAGTCGACCACCTTCTTGCGGTGCTCGTTCACGGCGGCCTTGTTCTTGGGATCGGGCGGCGGAAACAGCTTCTTCACCCGGCGCGCCAGGCCCAGCAGGTTGTCGGGCTCGACGGCGTCGTAGCGGCAGGCGTGGCGGCGCGCGTTACCCAGCAGCCGCGCGCGGCGATCGGACCCGCGCAAGCTGGGGTTCAGTCGCCGATCGAAGGGGGACGCACGGCGGATGGTCTGGGCGCTGGGTGCCGCGCTGGGGTCGGCGCCAGACGCCTGCAGCATCTCGGGGGTGACCAGGCTGGCCTCGATGGCGCTGCCCCGCAAGGCCGTGAGCCGATCCGAGAGCGCCGCGTTGCCGGGCCCCAGCTTGCCCGAGTCGAGCAGGGCCTTCGCCCGGGCCGCGCGACGCGCGAGCGGATGGTGGTGCTGTTTGCCGGTGGGGGTCCCCGCCCAGTACTTCTCGAGCACCTTCGGGTCGAACGCCGCGCGGCGTGACGACAGCTCTTCGCTGGACATCCCCGCCAGCTTCTCGGCCGGGCCCTTGGGCTGGTTGGCCGCGACCCAATCGCTGACGTTCTGCCCCTTGATGTACTGGTCGGGGGCGATCTGGCCGTTGATCAGGCCCGCCAGGTCCGCCAGGGTGGCCGCGGCGCGATCGAGCACCGCGCCCCACTCGGCGACCGAGCCGGCGATCTTCTCGCCGGTCAGCGGGTCTTCGGCGTCCATCATGATGCCCCAGGGCGACATCAGCTGCGGGTCCTGGACCACCGCCAAGATGTTGTAACGAAGGTCGCCGATGCGCGGCGCGACGCCGTCTTCGCCGCACGCCGGATCGTCGCCCGCCTCGGCCGACACCGGGTTGTGGCACAGCACGAAGATGTTTGGCACCTCGGCGGGCGTGGCGCTTCCCACCGGGGGAACGAAGTCGTCCGACCAGCGCGCGGGCCAGCCGTACGTTGCCTCGCAGCCCTGCTCACCGGTGCGGCGGCACTCGGCCAGGCGCCCCGAGAGAACACCCACGCGCACCGCGTGGTTCCAGGCCGAGAGCATCTCTTGGGTCGAGGCGAAGAGGTCGGCGGGGAAGCCCGGATTCACGTGCCAGGCAATGGTGCGGCTCTGGCGGTCGCGCAGCGGGACGGTGCACTCGCCCACCACCTTGTCGCAACGGCTGCCGCGGCCCACGCTCTCGCACTCGTCTTCGGTGCCGTTTTCGTCCTCGTCGCGGTGCGGGTCGGCGCCGGCGGGCGTGGTCTCGGGCGTGTTGCAGGGCACCACGGGCTCCGCGTGCGAGCGCTGCCACAGGTTCCACCGCGCCCCGAAGCGGTGCCAGCGGTCGTCCACCACACCGTAGCTGCGGTCGTAGCCGAAGCGGTCCACGGTGAAGAGGCCGAACATGTCCATCTTCGTGCCGTCGTATTCCAGCGGCTCGTAGTCGGTGTCCGCGATCTTCAAGTAAGACTGGCGAAGGGTGACCTCGCTGGGGTTGCAGTTGGTGCTGGGAAACGCGCCGTAGAGCCAGCACGCGGGGAAGTCGCCCCAGACCTCGTCCTTGATGATCTGCGGCTTGGCCCACACCTTGTGCGTCACGTCGAAGTAGCCGCGCTTGGCGTCGAACACCGGCGTATCGGGGTGCGCGGGGTCGTTCACGTAATACGCGATGGGCTCGACCTCGACCCCGTAGTAGATGCCCAGCTGCGAGAGCGTATCGAGCTCGTAGGCGCTGGTGATCAAGTTCTTCGACCAGTCCACGCGGAAGTGCGCGCGCTGGCTCCAGGGGCGATCGGTGTCGTTCTCGACCACCACGTTCAGCTCTTCGCCCGTGGCCTCGTTGTACGAGCGCTTGATGTCGAAGTGGCTCTCGATGGTGTAGGCAGCCACCGCCTGCCCGTCGGGGGTGCGGCGCACGCCCTTGCCGTCGGTGTCGTCGATGCGTTCGTAGGTCAGGCGCGCGATCAGCAGGTTCTCGGTGATCTCCCAGCGCACGCGCATGGTGGGCTGCGCGTCGCTGTTGGTGAACAGGCCGTCCGAGCCGGCGCCCGAGTCCACGTCGACCACCGTGACGCGCATGTAGAATTCGGGGTCGTCGTCGGGCGTGTCGAGCTCTGCGACGAAGAAGCTCTTGGCGAGCGCGTTCGGCTGCACGCGGTTGATCGGGTCGCGCTCTTCGGCGCAGCCCGCGAGCCCAGAACAACCGACGATGGCAAGGGCGGCGAACGCGCGCCGCGCGAAGGTCTTCGACATGTGTGCCTCCCAGAGGTCCGGACGCACGCGCCCGGCTCGGTCGGTCGAAACACCGCCCGAGGGCGGCCTCTATATCAACCTCTCGGCCAGCGCGACAGATGGACGCAGCTGCGCCGCGCCGGGGGCTCGGCCAGAACCGGGGCGGCGCCGTCAGCCCTTGGGCCCGCCGTCGGGGCACGGGCCGGCGTTGCCCTCGCCGAAGTAGTAAGTCGTTTCCTGAGCCGGGCAGGGGCACCGCGTCTCGGAGAGCTTCTGCACCAGGCACTCGACGATGGGCGGATAGGGCCGATCCATCCCCAGATCGCTGACGCAGCCGTCGTCGCCGATCGTCACCGTGACCCAGCCGTTGGTCTTGCAGCCGGTTTGTCGCTGGCAGTCCCGCGCGATCTCGCGCGCCCACTCGCCGAACCCACACACGAAGTCGTTGGGGCCTTTGCAGGCTTCCATCGGGCGGTCTTCGCAGGCCGCATGGGCGTCCGACTCGAGGTGGGCGTCGAGCAGCGGCAGATCACCGTCGTACTTCGGGGTCTGGGTGATCGCGACGGCCGCGTCCGGCTCGTCCACCAGATCGGCCTGGCGCTGGCAGCCGTGCACGGCAGCGAGCAGCGCGCCGGCGACCAGCGCTGCACTAATACAGCGCATCGCGCTCCTGATCGTCGAGCGTTCGGTACCAGACCACGCGCCACGGAAGCGTCACGAACTCGGATCTGGGCGCGCTCATCAGCGGCACGTCGATGGCCAGGTCGCGCTGCTTGGCCAAGGCCTCGGCCTGGGCGAAGCTCTGGCTGCGCGGGGCGAAGCGCTTCATGATCAGGACCGTCTCGCCGTTCTCGAGGTGCAGCGAGCCGAACATGCGATAGAGCACCACCTCGCCCGGGGCCTGCTCGCTGGCCACGAACGACCCGCCGGTCTCCAGGGTCGGCTCCGGCGGGTCCACCGCATCCGACGCGCAGCCAGAGGCCGCCCACGCCAGCGCGACGATGACGGGGATGCGCGACCAGGCCACGGCCGAAAGCTACCACGCGCCGGCGGCTTGACGCTGCGCCGCCCCTCGCTAAGCTAGTGAGCACTTGCTAGCTAAACGCCTTCCCGCCCCCGAGCGCCGCCGGCAAATCGCGGCCGCCGCGCTGGAGATCCTGGCCACGGACGGGGTTCGGGGTCTGACCGCGCGGGCCATCGCCGAGCGGGTGGGCGTGAAAGACGGCTCGCTCTTCCGCCACTTCGCCAGCAAAGAGGCGATCGTCGACGCGGCCATCGACGCCTTCGAAGAGCTGATGGGCGAGACCTTCCCCGACCCCGCGGGCGATCCGCTCCGCGCGCTTTCCGAGCTCTTCCAGCGTCGGGTCGCCCTGGCCCGGGCGCGGCCCGAGCTGCTGCGCCTGGCGCTCAGCGACCGCTTGACCGAGGTCGCTGGGGCCGAGGGTGCCGCTCGTGTAAAGGCCGTGGTCGAGCGCTCGGTCACCTTCGTTCGCGAACAGCTCACCCTGGCCCGCCGGCAGGGCCGGGTGCGCGACGACGTTCCGGTCGAGATCTTGGTGTGGACCGTGACGGGCGTGCTGCGCGGCGCCGCCGGCGCCAGCCATGCGCCCAGCCTGCGCAAGCGGGCCGCACGCTTCGACCCGGCCGCAGCCTGGCGCGCGCTCGAGCTCTTGCTCACGACGAGGACCGATGGAAGCAACGACAAGACGCACTGAACCCATGACCTTGCGCATCGCTGCCCTGGTGGCGGTGGTGTTCGGCATCGCGACCGTGTTCTCGGGCGGGCGCGTGCTGTTCGGGGCCGAAGCGGCGCGAGTGGCCGCCGGCGCCATCGTGCCGTTCGTGCTCTGGTTCAACTTCGTCGCCGGCTTCGCCTACGTGCTGGCCGGCGTCGGGCTCTGGCGTGGCGACCCGTGGGCCGCGCGGCTCGCGGCGGCCATCGCAGCCGCCACCGCCCTGACGTATCTCGCCTTCGGCCTCCACGTGCTTTCGGGCGGGGCGTTCGAGCGGCGGACCGCCGTCGCCATGGCCATCCGCACCGGCCTCTGGACCGTCATCGCAGCCTTTTCCTGCAAACACCTCGGATGTAGAAGGACGCCCCCATGAAGACCTCACTCCCGTTCGTCACGCTCGTGGGTCTGTTCGCGCTCGCGGCGTGCGAGAGCAAGCAGGCCGACGTGAAACCGACCGCCGAAGTGCCGACGGCCACCGCGCCCGCGGCCAAGGGCGACACCCACGCGCATCAAGAGCACGCCCAGGTCGCGCCCCCCGCCAGCGCGTCGGCCACCCCCGCGCCGCCCCCCGCGAACCCGGTGCAGGCAGAGATGCGGGCGCTGCACGCCGCCACGCGCGACTGGGTCACCGCCATCGCCAACAACGACCTCGCCAGCATTCCCACGGGCATCTCTCAGGTGCACTCGGCGCGCATGGTCACCGAGAAGGCCATCGAGAAGGGCGAATACAAGCCGCCCAAGGCGGGCGCCGACATGGCCGCGTTCAAGAAGCAAGACGCGGCCTTCCACGACGAGCTGGTGAAGCTGCTCAAGGCGTCGAAGGGCAATGATCTGCCGGGCGCCACCAAGCAACTCGGCGTGGTGCTCGAGGGGTGCACCAGCTGCCACGTGAAGTACCGCTTCTGACCCCAGCCTAGAACCCGACCGCGGCGCCGACCGTGGGCGTGATCACGGTCGCACTGAACGGGAAGACCTGCACCACGGCCAGCTCGCCGAAGACGAAGCTGTCCAGGGTGGGCGCATAGCCGGCGCCCGCGCCGATCCCTGCGAAGCCGTCCCCGGCGCGCTTCCACAGCTCGACGTCTTGCTCCAGATCGTTGCCACCTTGGTACGACACGTGGGTCGGATCTTCGCGCACGCGGGTGTGGGTCACGAGGTCGAACTGGGCATAACCCGCCGTCAGGAACGCAAACGGGCGAAACCCCGGCCGCACGAACAGGTCGTCCCCGAACCACCGAGTGGCGCGCACCGACAGCGACCACGGCACGAACTCGGCGGCGCCGCGCAGCGTCGGGCCCTTCCCCCAGACGGCCATGCCGGCGCGAACGCCCACGCTGGTGTCGTAGAAGACCAGACGATCGAAACCGATGAGCACGCGGGTGGGGCCGCGCGCTGGCCCCAGGGGCTCGTTGGTGTACACGGGATAGCTGGCGTAGTTGTCGCCGTCGAGCTCGCGGAAGCAGGCCGTGCCCTCGTTCTCTTGCGCCTGGATGGAGCAGGCGCCGGTGGTCGAAACCAGGCCGAAGTCTTGCTCCACGCCCAGCGACAGCCAGCTGGTCTTGCGCGTGGTGACCTCGCAGAAGCCACGCCAACTGCAGCTCATTCCGCCTTCGCAGTCGCGGTCACTCTTGCACGGGATCTCTTTGATGGCCTCGCTGGGGCAGCCCGGCAGGCCCCGGGGGCAGTCCGACGGATCGGGACAGCGAGCCTTCGTCTGCGCGCGCTGCCCGAGCACGCTGTCGTGCTTCACCGTGACCCGGAAGGGTTTCACGCGCGAGCCCGCGCTCGCCAAGACGCTGCCCTCGGCGTCGTGAATTCGCACGTAATAGCGCACGTCGCCGGTGATGGTGCTGACCTCGAGACAGGGGATGGCACCCGTCCAGGTGGCGCCGTGCCGGGTGAGCACCAGCGTGATCCAGTCCGGATCGCCCCAGACCTTGTAGTGGACCAGCACCCGGGCCGCCTTGGGCGCCAGCGGGGCCGGCAGCGCCACGGTGATGGGGACGGGCGTCAAGATCCCTTGCTCGGCCTTGCGTTCGAGCACCGGCAGCTTGAGCACGCCGGGGCCAAGCTCGTTCGGGGCGCCGTCGGCCAGCGCAAGGGCCGGACCGAGCAGAACGAAGCACCCTGCTGCAAGGGCCCTCACGGCGTCACCTCGGCCCGCTTGACGATCCGGAACTCGACCCGCCGGTTCTTGGCGCGGCCCGGCTCGCTCGAGTTGTCCGCGATCGGCGCGCTCTGGCCGTAGCCCTTGGCAGACAGGCGCCCGGCGGCGGTGCCACGATCCACCAGCCACTTCATCACGGCGGCGGCGCGCTCTTGGCTCAGCTTCTGGTTGATGGCCGGCGTCCCGGTGTCGTCGGTGTGACCGGCCACCTCGATCAGCTCGAGCTCGGGATGCTCGGCCAGGACCTTGGCCACCTCGGCCAAGATGCCGTCGCTCTCGGCGCGCAGCACCGCGGTGCCGTGCTCGAACTGCACTTGCTCCGAGATCACGACCTGCTCGGCTTCGACATGCGCAACCGGCGGCGGGGGCGGCGGCGGCGGCGGGCAGCCGTTCTTCGGGCGCTCGGCGCTGCGGACGCCCCGCTCCTTCGGACACGCGTCGTCGCGATCAAAGACCCCGTCGCCGTCGGTGTCCACCTGCGGCGGGCAGCCGTGCGTCTTGCGATCGCCGGTGGGGAGCCCCGCCTCTTTGGGGCAGGCGTCGAACTGATCGGGGATCTCGTCGGTGTCGAAATCCGGCGGCACCTCGGGACAGCCGTTCATCTGCGGGTCGGCGGCGGCCACGCCCGGCAGATCGATGCAAGCGTCGACCCGATCGGGAACCCGGTCGTCGTCCCGGTCCGGGGGCGGGGGCGTCACTTCGGGCGTGAAGCCGACGAACCCGAGGGCGCGGAAGTCCGCCGCGCCGGGCGCTTGCCCCAGATCGGGGCCGAAGGCCGCACCGACCTCGAGCTCGACGATGGGCCGATACCGCGCGCCGAGCAGGAAGTGTGCGCGCGTGCCCCTCGGGTCGAACGGCTTGGCGCCGGCGCCCACGGTGAACGACGCCGCGAGCTCGCTGCTCACCGCGATCTGCCGGTTCGCGTCGACGAAGGTGCTCTGACCCGCAGAGGCCACGATCGCCGAGCCGACCCGCGTCGGCACGATCCCGGGCAGGCGCATGCTGGGCCGCGTCCGCCCGCCCAGCTCGACCGCCCACAGCCAGCGGGCGTACCGCCCATCGGCCAAGAGCGAGCCGCGCACCGCGGCGCCGTCGTCGCCGGCGTAGTCCTTCCCCGTGGGCAGCCAGGCGCCAGCCGCCAGCGCCAGGTGCTCGCCGTCGCCCGCCGGGCCGAGCAGCTTGACGCGCGCGCCGACGCGCACGTCGCCGAGCAGGGCCGCCTCGTCGGGCCGCGCCGCGGTGGCGCCCTGCAGAGCAGGCTCGCCGGCCTTCTGCGACATGAGCAGCGGAACGTCGAGCGACAGCTGATAGCGGTGCGACAGGGAGAACGACGCCAGCGCGTGCAGCCAGATCTGGCTGTCGATCACGCGGTCGTATTCCTGGTCTGCGTTCTGCAAGACCAGCGGCTCTCGGGCAAAGACCCCGAGCGCGCGCGCGCGCAGGTGCGCGTCACCCCGCACCTGGGCGGGCTCGACCAAGAACAGCGGCTCGCCGGCGGGGGCCGGCGCGAGCGCGAGCGACGGCGTCTGATCCGCGAGAGAGGGCACGGCTCCGAGGAAGAGGCCCACGCCGAGAAGGAGAGGATGACGGCGCACCGGCTTCGCGATACTACCGAGCCATCATGGTGCTTGCCCACCCACGACTTCTGCCCGCGCTGGCGGTCGCCCTCGCTGCCTGCGGCGGTGGCTCGCCCGAGCCCGCGGCGCCCACGGCAAATCCTGCACCGGTCGAGCTGCCCAAGGACCGGATGGCGGGTCAGAAGGTCTACGACGCGCGCGGAAACGAGCAGAGCTGCGCTCCGCCGGATCGCGGCTGCACCCCGGAAGAAGCCCCCCTCGCTTTCCGCGACGAGTGCCGGCTCGCGGGTTTTCGTTTGATGCAGTGTGGCTGCGCCATGGTGTGCACGGGCCGGCCCGGCGGCGGCAAGGTCGCCTACGACGCGCAGAACACCGAGAAGCCCTGCCCGCCCGAGCAGAAGGACTGCTCGCCGCCCGACACCAGCGCGGCGTTCCAAGACGCGTGCACCGAGAGCGGCCACAAGTTCAAGGTCTGCGGGTGCACGTGGCTGTGCAGCGGAAAGCTGAAGCAGCCGGTCTCGGCCAGCCCGCCGGCACCGTGATGGCCCGCTCGGCGATCCGCATCGCCGTGGTCGGCGACGTGCACCTTCGCTGGGACGATCGCGACGTCGAGCTCCTCGATGGCGCCGACTACGATCTGGTGGCGTTCGTCGGTGACCTCGCGGGTTATCGTCATGACGGGCTCGGGGTCGCCGCCAGCATCGCCCGGCTGCGAACCGCCGCCCTGGTGATCCCGGGCAACCATGACGGCGTGAGCCTGCCCCACCTGGCTGCCGAGACCCTGGAGCAACGCGCGCTCGCCCGCCTGATGGGGCGCGGCCAGCGGCGGCGCTGCGGCGATCTCGAGGCAATGCTCGGGCCGGTGCCGCTGGCGGGCTACAGCCTGCACGCCGTCGCGCGCGACGGTCTCTCGGTCAGCGTGATCGCCGGTCGCCCCCATTCCCAGGGTGGGGGGTTCTTCGCGTTCTCGCGCCACCTGGAACGGAAGTACGGCGTCCGTTCGCTCGAAGAGTCGGCCAAGCGGTTGTGCCGGCTGGTGGACGAAGCCCCGCACGGTCGCCTGATCTTCGTCGCCCACAACGGTCCCAGCGGCCTGGGGGCACGCCGCCACGACATCTGGGGCTGCGACTTCCGGCGCGCCGAGGGCGACTTCGGCGACAATGATCTGCGTGTCGCCATCGACCACGCCCAGCGCTCGGGCAAGCGCGTGCTGGCGGTGGTGGCAGGGCACATGCACCATCGACTGAAGGGGGGCGGCGAGCGCCGTTGGCTGGTCGAGCGCGAGGGCGTGCTGTACGTCAACGCGGCGCGCGTGCCGCGCATCGAGCGCGATGGTCGCCGCTACCACGTCCGGCTCGACACCGACGGCGAGACCGCCCGCGCCGAGCTGATCGCGGTGACGGCGTGACGCCAGCGCTGACGCTGATCTGGGCCACGGGCGGCGCGGCTCTCCCGCCCGAAGATCCGCAGTCGTGGACCATTCCTTCAGCGCACGCGCTGGGTCTGATGACCGGCATGCGGCTGACCGAAGCGGTGATCTGGCCCGAGCCCTTCGCCGACACCAGCCTGGCCCGCATGGGCAGGAGCTACGAGGCCGCCTTCACGCAGCCGCCCAAGTGGGACTCGTCGAAGCGAGCCTTCGAGTGGGACGGCGATCCGTGGTGGGTCAACTCCATCGGGCATGCCGCGTTCGGTAGCGAGCTCTACTTGCGAGCCCGCACCTGTCACAACAGCCTGGTACCCGCCCTGGCGTTCACGGCCCTCGGCAGCACCGTGTGGGAATACGGCTTCGAGGCCAACGGGGTTCGGCCAAGCGCGCTCGACCTCTGGTACACCCCGGCGGCGGGGCTGGTACTGGGCGAAGCGCGCTATCTGGGCTGGACGCTGGCTCGCCGCATCGGCAGCCGCACCTGGCGCGGCGTGCTTTCCGGCGTGCTCGACCCCTTCGGCGAGCTCGAGCGCTGGGCCGGGACGAAGTGCTAGAGCGGGACCACGTTCAGGCCCGTGGTGCGTGACAGCTCGGCGCAGCGTGCGGCGCCGGCCTTCGACAGGAAGCGCATCGCGATGAAGGCCACCGCGCCCAGCACCGCCAGCACGCCGAGCACCGCGAGGTGGATGACCATGGTCACCACCTCGGCCTCGCCCACCGCCGTGCCCCCCCGGAAGTAGATCTCGAACCGGCTGTAGTACTCGGTGCACAGGTAGACGAACCCCCCGAAGCCGCCCAGCGCCGCCAGCACCCCCCAGCCGCGCACGTAACCTACGAACGCGGACTTGAGACTGAAGGGCACCGGGCGCGCGCCGCCCGCGGTCACGAACCAGCTCGAGAGCGGGATCAGCGGCACGAACCAGACGTGCACGAAGCGGGTGACGACGAACCCGACCTGGGATTCGTCCACCTTCCCTGCCAGTCGCGTTCCGGCGACGATCACACCGGCAGAATGCCACGCTTCTTCGCAGGCCGCTCCACCTGTTTGCGCGCGGCAAGCTCCAGGCCCCAGGCCACGGCCCGGCGCGTGTCCCTCGGGTCGATCACGTCGTCGACGAACCCCCAACCGGCAACTTTGTAAATGTCGATGTTCTTCGCAATCAAGTCGACCAGCTGCTGCTTCACTTCCGGGTCGGGCTCGCCGCCCCCGAACAGCTTCTTGCCGGCAATGCCCACCATGCCCTCGGCGCCCATCACGCTCACCTCGGCCGTGGGCCACGCCACGATCAGGTCCGGCTCGTAGGCGCGCCCACACATCACGTAGTACCCCGCGCCATAGGCCTTTCGCACGACCACCGTGATCTTGGGCACCGTCGCCGCGCTCATGGCGTGCAGCAGCTTCGCGCCGTGGCGAATGATGCCGGCGTGCTCCACCTTCGAGCCCACCATGAACCCCGGCACGTCTTGCAGGAACACCAGCGGGATCTCGAAGGCGTCGCAGATCTGGATGAAGCGCGCCGCCTTGTCGGCGCTGTCGTTCTCGAGGATGCCCCCCAGGTGCTTGGGTTGGTTGGCGACGATGCCGACGCTCTTGCCGCCGATGCGCGCCAGGCAGGTGATGATGCTGCGCCCGAACTTCTTCTTGATGTCCAGGTACTCGCCGTGGTCGACAATGCTGCGGATCAGGCCGTACATGTCCCAGGCCTGGCGGGGGTTTTCGGGCAAGAGCTCGAGCAGGCACTCGTCTCGCCGCTCCACGGGGTCATCGCAGGGCACCGCGGGCGGCGGCTGATCCGCGCTCGACGGCATGTACGACAGGTAGCGCTTGACCAGCGCGATGCACTCCGCGTCGCTCGCCACCTCGGCATCCCCCACGCCGCTGGTCTCGCAGTGCACCTTGCTGCCGCCCAGCGACTGCTCGTCGATGTCTTGCCCCGTGACCGCCTTGACCAGCGGGGGGCCGCCCAGCGCCAGGGACCCCACGTCTTTCACCATCGGAACGAAGTCCGCGAGCCCGGGGATGTAGGCCGTGCCGGCCGCGCCCGGCCCCACCATGGCCGCCACCTGCGGCACCACACCGCTCATGATCACCTGCTCGCGGAACAGGTGCCCCGACCCGGCGAACAGGCTGAGCTCGTCGGGGTGATGGCCGCTGCCGGGGTCGATGCGTGCCCCGGCCGAGTCGATCAGCCAGACCATCGGCCAGCGACCGGTCAGCGCCATCTTGCGCAGGCGGGTCACCTTCTCTTCGCCGGTCTGCCCAATGCTGCCGCCCTTGACGGTGAAGTCGTAGGCCGCGGCGCACACCATGCGCCCCTCTACCTTGCCGAAGCCGCAGATCACCCCGTCGGCAGGGGTGTCGCCCCGCTCTCCGGCCGGCCCCATCTGCCGCCCGTGCATCCCGACCTCGAACCACTGACCCTGGTCGAAGAGCGCCGCCATGCGCTCGCGCGCGGTCAGCTTGCCGCGCTCGTGCTGCCGCGCCACGCGCGCAGCGCCGCCCATCTCGCGGATCTTCGCGCGCCGAGCTTCCAGCTCGGCCACTCGGTCTTTCATCGTCATGCGCCCAGTTTCGCCCGGGGCGCGCCGGGCCGAAAGCGGGTTGTCAGCGTGGCGGCCGGCCGCCGTGGTGAGGCCGTCGCCACGGGTCGAGCTCGAGCCACGGTCAACGGCCACTCCACCGCGGCTCGCGCTTTTCCAGGAACGCCATCAGCCCTTCACGCGCATCTTCGGTGGCCAGGCACTGATGCAGCCGCTGCTCCAAGATGGGCAGCTTCTGGTCGAGCCCCAGCTCTTCGGTGTCGGCCAGGGCCGCCAGCCCGATCCGCACCGTGCTCGGGCTCTTGGCAGAGATCATCGCGGTGTACTCCGCGACCGCGGCGTCCAGCGACTCGGGCGGCACCGACTTGTTCACCAGACCGAGCCGGGCTGCCTCGTCCCCGCTCAGGTGGCGACCGCTCAGCATCATCTCGACCAGCGCGCGGCGCCCCATCAGGCGTTCGAGCACCGCCATGATCATGAACGGAAACAGGCCCACCTTGATCTCGGGCGTGCCCAGCTTGGCGTCGCTGGCGGCCACGGCGAAGGTGCAGGCGGCCACCAGGCCCAGCCCCCCGCCCAGGGCGTGGCCGTTGACCCGGGCAATCACCGGCTTTTCACTGCGCCACAGGCGCAGAAGCAAGTCCTTGTAGTCGCCCTTGAACGGCAGCTCGCCCGCCTGGCTGCCGGCGGTCATCTGTTGGAAGTCACCGCCCGCGCAGAACGCATTGCCGGCGCCGGTGATCACCACGCACCGCACCGCGTCGTCGTCCTTCGCGTCGTCCAGCGCCCACACCAGCTCGTTCACCATCTGCGTGCCGATGGCGTTCCGGCGCTCGGGGCGGTTCAGCGTGAGCCGGGCCACGCCGGCGTCGCTGGCGACCAGCAGCGTCTCGTATTCCCGGGCCTGCATCACGCCACCCGCGGCAAGTTCAGGATCTGGCGTGCCTCGTCCACCGTGGCCGGCCGGCGCCCCACGGTGCGCACCAGGCCCACGGCGGTCTCGACCATTTCGCCGTTCGACTTCGCCATCTCGCCGCTCGGCAGATAGAGGTGGTCTTCCAGTCCGGTCCGGATGTTCCCGCCCAGCACCAGCGCCGCGGCCAGCATCTTCCAGTGGCCGTGGCTGATGCCGATCACCTCCCACTCGCTGCCCGGCACTGCCAGCTGGGCCTGCAGCTGCAACGACTCGACCCGCGGCGGAATGCCCCCCAGCACGTTCACGATGAACGAGTACTGCAGCGGCGGCTTCAGAACCCCCATGTCGACCAGTGGCCAGACCCCGTGGGTGTGCCCGCTGTCGAAGCACTCGAGCTCGGGCTTCACGCCGGCCTCGTTCATGGCCCGCAGCAGGGCGATGATCTTGGCGTAGGTATTGGGGAAGACCATGTCGAACACGAAGTCCTTCCGTTTCTCGGAGTACTTCGAATAGTTCATGGTCCCCATGTTGAGCGCTGCGATCTCGGGCCGCGTTTCCCGAATGTACGTGCTCTGCTCGGTCACGTCGTCACTCATGGTGCCGGTCGAATAGTTGAGGATCACCGGCGAACGCGACCGCACCTCTTCGCGGATCTTGGCGAATACCGCCGGGCTGAAGGTCGGCGACCCGTCGTCGTTGCGCGCGTGGATGTGCACCACGGCCGCGCCCGCCTCGTAGGCGCGCCGTGCCTCTTCGCCGATCTCTGCCGGCGTATACGGGATCCCCGGGCACTGCTTGCGATTGGCGAGCACGCCGGTGAGCGCGCACGTCACTACGCAGATGTCCGAGTCGCGTTTGCCTTGGGTCTGAGCGCTCATTCGGTTCCACCTTTCTCGTGCACCAGCTCGCGCACGCGGCGAGCCAGTCGTGTCAAGATGCGGCTCAGCTCGGCGGCGTCCCGCGGGCTGAGCTCGGCCAGGATCTGGCGGAAGATCTGCACCGGCTCGACCGGGATCTCGCCGGCAAGGCGCTGCCCCTTCTTGGTGAGCGTGATGTGAATCACCCGACGGTCGTCCTCGGAGCGACGGCGCTCGACCAGGCCCTCGCGCTCCATCCGGTCGATGATGCCGGTGACGGTGCTGTTGCGGGCGCGGATCTTCCACGACAGCTCCGAGAGCGAGAGCTTGCCCACCGGCTCGAGCATCTTCACCACCGCCAGCTGCGGTCCGGTCACCCCGTGACGCGCGGCCAGGTCCTTCGTGATGCGCCGGCTCTCGGTGTAGAGGTAGAGGATGGCCTCGACGATCGAGTCGAGCTCGGGCTGCTCGGCGCTCTGGTTTTTCGTGGCAGCACGCACCGATTTTCGGCTCCGTCGCGAATTGTTTCGCGTGCGAAGCATTTGATCGGCCCGCCGCCGAGGTCAAGCTCGGACCCGTCAGCCGCCGACTTTGCGTGCCAGCTCGAGCCGAGAGCCCACCCCCAGCTTGCGGAACAAGCCCTGCAGCTGGTTGGCCACCGTGCGCACCGACACCCCGCGCGCCGCCGCGATCTCGGCGTTGCTGAGCCCGTAGCGGACCATCAGCGCCACCTCGATTTCGGCGGGGCTGAGGCCCGCGGGTAACCCTCGGCGCGGCGACGGAAACGAGAGCACCACCAGCTCTTGCCCGTCGCGCTCGAGCTGCGACAGGCGCAACCCCTTGGGGGGAGCACTGCCGGCGTTCATGCCTCGCCCCCCGGCACGAGCAGGCGCATCACTTCGGTCACCAAGGCCACGGCGCCGGCGAAAGCGCTCCGCTCGACCCGGGTCCGCGTCAGCTCCACCCGATCGGACCTGGACATCAGGGGGCTTCCCCGGGCAGCAGCAGCCGGATCACGTCGGCTATCGAGTCCGCGCCCAGCTTCGTGAGGGCGCGCGCGAGCGCTGCGGACACCGTGCTCATGCCCAGCCCCAGCTCGTATGCAATGAGCTTCAGGGGGTGGCCGAGCACGCGGTAAATCAGCACCTGCCGTTCGCGCTCGGTCAGGTTCAGCGGAAACGCCGCCTCGGGGTCGTTGCGACGCGCCACGACGAACCGGCGCCCGTCGCTGTCGAACTGGTCGAGCAGCGTCCAGCGCCCCGCCACCAGACCCCGCCAGGTCTCGAGGGCTTCGTCGCCGTCCTCGCGCCGCAGGCGACCGCGCGCGCGATCGACGGAGAGCGCGGCGCGCTTCAACGCCTCACGCGCCTCGCTGGCGCGGGCCCCGCCCTCCGCATGCTCCACGCGCCCAGCGGGGCTCAGCACGGCCTGCACCGGGCGGTGGGCCAGGGTCCGCCGCAGTCGATAGCCCGCCGCGAGATGCGCCACGATGCGCGACCAGCGCCGCACCTCACCCCGAGTCGCGGGGCGGGGCGTGGGCAAGAGCGCCCCCAAGCCCAGGCCCATCCCGGTCGGGTCGGCGCCGATGACGCCGAGCATGTCCCGCGCGCCGATCGGACCCATCACGGCTTGAACGTCGGCCTGCCGGGCCAGGGTGTCTTCACCCAGCACTTGGCTGAAGGTCTGACAGGGACCAAACCTGAGTACGTCGGCTCGCAGGTCGCGGGCGGACTGCTCGAAGTGCGCACTGCACTGCTGCATGCGGTGGAGCACCTGCGGGTCGTCGCCGGCCAGCGCGGTGCCCAGCACCCGCACCCGAGACACCTCTCGCGCGTCGAACGTCCACGCCCCCACGCCGAACCCGGCATCGAGCTCGCCGCGGGCCGCGCGGGCGATGCCCATGAGCCACTCGGCCTCGGAAGCCTCGATGGCGTACGCGCTCTCGATCACACTGACGAGGTCTGGCTGAGACATTGCCCCGCTTGCGCATTCGCAAGCCACATGCCAGCCGTGCAGCCACGAATTTCCCGATGTTCTCGCGCTGGCCCGTCGAAAAGCGTCGAAAAGTGACTAGACGCTTTTCGACGACCCTTGTCGGCGGGGCGGAGCCCGCTGCAAGATTGCCCCGGGAAATGGCCGACCGTCGCGAGCAGGGGGGAGAGCCCGCCGTCCTGTTCGTCGACGACGAGCCGAACAACCTGACGCTCTTTCGCCTGCACTTCGGCGGTGAGATCCCGCTGCTCACGGCAAAGAGCGGCCGCGAGGCGCTCGACCTCTTGGCCCGCGAAGACGTCTGCATGGTGCTCACCGACGAGCGCATGCCCGGCATGTCGGGCATCGAGCTGCTCGCGGCCATGGTCGACCTCTTCCCCGACGTGGTGCGCGTGATCGTGTCAGCCTACAGCGACGCCGAGCGCGTGCTCCGGGCCATCAACCAGGGTCACGCCCACGAATACGTGGTCAAGCCCTGGACGGTGGACGACATGCGCGCCTGCATTGCCCGCGGACGTGAGGTCGCACGCCGGCGCCGAGACCTGCGGGTGCGCGCCGAGCTGGCCGAGGCGATGCACGATGATCTGAAGCGCGACCACGCCTCGTCGCGGATGGTGATCGGCAGCGGCGCGTTTGCTCGGGCCGCCACGGCGGCGCGCCGAGCGGCCGAGAGCGCGTCCACGGTGCTCTTGCGCGGTGAAACGGGCACCGGCAAAGAGCTGCTGGCGCGCTCCATCCACGACCAGAGCGCGCGCCATGCGGGCCCTTTCGTGCGGGTGGACTGCGCCTCGCTGGCCGAAGGCGTGCTCGAGAGCGAGCTGTTCGGGCACGAGCGGGGCGCCTTCACCGGGGCCGTGCGCAGCCGCCGCGGGCGCTTCGAGCTGGCCGACCACGGCACGATCTTCCTCGATGAGATTGGCGACATCTCGCCGCACGCGCAGCTGGCGCTGCTCCGCGTGCTGCAAGAACGCGAGGTCGAGCGCGTGGGCGGCAGCGCGCCACTGCGCGTGGACGTGCGCGTCATCGCCGCGACCCACCAAGATCTGGAGGCGCGGGTGACTTCCGGCGAGTTCCGCCAGGATCTGTTCTATCGGTTGAACGTGATTCCGATCTTCGTGCCGGCGCTGCGTGACCGCCGCCAGGACATCCCCGCCTTGCTCGAACACATGGTCGCCAAGCACGCGCTGCGTCGGCCCTTGCCCCCCATCGCCGAAGAGGCGCTGAACGGCCTGATGCGATACGGCTGGCCCGGCAACGTGCGCGAGCTCGAGAACGTGGTGCAGCGCGCGCTGGTGATGGCCACCGGCAGCGAGCTGACGCTCGAGGACTTCTGCCTCGATCTGCGGGTGGCGGCCCCCGCCTCGGTGCGCAGCGAAGCCAAGAGCGCCGAGCACGAAGAGCTTCGGGCCTTGCTGCTGGAGCACGGCGGCAATTGCGCCCGCGCGGCCCGGGCGCTGGGCATCCCCCGCACCACGCTGCTGGCCCGTGCGAAGAAGCACGGGCTGTTGTGATCCGATGGCCGCCGTCGCCCGTCGGCTCGCCGCCCTGATCGTCGTCGCGCTCTCGCTGTGGTCGCTGCCCGCCCGCGCCGCGGCTCCCCTTCCGCTGGGCGCCGCCGAGCTTTCGGGCGCGGTGCCCGAGGTCGAGGTCCTCGAGGACCCCGGCGGGCGACTTCGCCTCGAAGACGTGCAGGCCACGCCCGAACGATTCGCCGCGCGCTCGGGGTTGAACGTCGGCTACACGTCGACCACGTTCTGGACACGTTTCAGCGTCGAAAACCGCAGCTCCCAGCGCCGCGTCGTCCTGGTCGAGCAGTTCCGCGCCATCGACCACCTCGACTTCCACGAGATCCGGCAGGGCCGCATCCGGCTGGTCGAGACCGGCCACCGCCACCCGTTCGGCTCACGCGAGGTGGGCCACGCCAACTTCGTGTTCCGCACCGCCCTCGAGCCGGGCGAGCGGGTCGACTACTTCGCGCGCCTCGCCAGCTCGGACTCGTTCGACCTCACGCCCAAGATCTGGTCCGAGAGCGCGTTCCTCGATCGAGTGCGCAACGAGACGTTCTCGACGGGCCTGTACTACGGCGTGATGCTGGCGCTGATTCTGTACAACGCCTTCGTGCTTCTGGCGACGCGCGCCCAGTCGTACGGACCGTACGTCGGGTTCCAGCTCTGCTACACGGCGCTCTTGGCGGCGTTCGACCGCTACACCTTCCAGTACCTGTGGCCAAACCACCCCGAGTGGAGCGCCAAGAGCGAGCTGGTGTTCGGATCGGCGGCGCTGGTGTTCGGGGCGTGGTTCGCCCGCTCGTTCCTCGAGCTTCCGCGCCACATGCCCCGGATGAACCGCGCAATCGGCGGGCTGATGACGGCCGCCCTGGTGCTCTTGCCGCTGGGGGCCATCACGGCCCACAGCTGGGCCCAGCAGGCCACGCTGTATCTGGCGATGACGCTGCTCGCGACCAGCCTGGCCACCGGCTTCATCGGTTGGGCCCGCGGCGTCCCCAACGCGCGCTATCTCGCCATCGCCTACGTGCTCTTGGTGGTGGCGACGGTGTTCGATACCCTCGCCACGGCGGGTCTGGTCACTCGCCCCCAGAGCCCCACGCTGTTCTTGCGCATCGGCTCGGCGGGCGAAGCCCTGCTCTTGGCCTTCGCACTGGCCAACCGGATCAACCTGGCCCAGCTCGAGAAAGAGCGCGCCACCAGCGCGCTGGCCGAGAGCCGAAAGCAGTACGCCGAGACGCTGGAGGCCCGGGTGAACGAGCGCACGCGCGAGCTGCAAGACGCGCAGACCGAGCTGGCCCGCAAAGAGCGGCTGGCTTCGCTGGGGCGCCTGGTCGCGGGCGTGGCGCACGAGATCAACAACCCGCTCACATTCGGCGGCGGGGGCGCCACCAAGCTGCGGTCCGAGCTCGGGGTCTTGGGGCGCTTCCTCGCGTCGCTGCGGGGCACGCCCGTGCCCGCGAAGCAGGCCGACGGGCTCGAGCAGGCCGAGCAGGCGCACGCCACGGCCCAGTCCGCGCTCGAGCTGGTAGACGCCGGCAACCAGCGCATCGGAGCGATCGTCTCGAATCTGCAATCGTTCGTGCGCTCGGAGCGATCCGAGCCGGTCCCGACCGACATCAGTGGGGAGCTCGAGGCCATCTTGGGGCTGTGCGCAGACGAGCTGGAGAAGGCCGAGGTGCTGCCGGTGCTCCAGATCCAGTCCCTGCCCGCGTGCGTGTGCCGCCCGGGCGAGCTGGGTCAGGTGTTCGTGAACCTGGTGGTCAACGCCTGTCACGCCATGAAGGCCAAGGGCGGAACCCTCACCATTTCGACCGGCGCCGATGCCGAGAGCGTCTGGGTGCGCTTTGCCGACACGGGCCCGGGCGTGCCGGCCGAGCTGGGCGAACGCATCTTCGAGCCTTTCTTCACCACCCGCGAGCCCGGCGAGGGCACCGGCCTGGGCCTCTCGGTCTCACACGAGATCATCGCGCGTCACGGGGGCGAGCTGCGCCTGATCCCGAGCGACACCGGCGCCGTGTTCGAGGTGCGCCTGCCGCGCGCGGGGCGGTGAACGGGTCGAGCTCCGAGCTGCCGTGCGCCGACGAAGGCGTCGACCGCGCGAGGCACGGCAACAATGCCGCGATGGTGCGGGCGTCCGCCGGATGCACGGCTCGACCCTGCTCGACCTCGATCAGCCGAACCCCTCCGCCTTCCCGGCAACCCTCACCACTCGCCCCCGAGCCCGAGCCCCAGGCCTTGCGGGCGAACCCACAGGCGCTGCGGGGCCAGGGCCGCCGCGGCCCGTCCACTCGCGTACCGGTCGAAGTACGCACGATACGACCGCGCCGCCGCCGTGGGGCGCGAAGCGATCTGCAGCTCGCAGACCAGCGTACCGCCGACCAGGTTCAGCCAGCCGGAAGCGTAGCGATCGTAGCCGTACCAGAGCACCGCCGAGGCAGCGAGGGTGGTGGCTGCCCCCGCCACGTGTGGAAACCAGGAGCGGCCGTCGACCTCTTCTTGGGCTGCGCTGCGCAGTAGTTGCTCGGCGCGTCGAAGCCGCAGGGCCCGCGCGCGCGGCGTGCTCGAGTCCATGGCCCGCAGTTCGGCCGCCGCGGTGATCGGAGTTCGCGGCTCGATCAGGGTCCCGATCAAGCCCAGCCCCGAGCTGGCGGCCCCGACCGCGTTGTCGATGCGCCAGCCGCGATCGCCGGCAGCCAGCGCGACCGCCCCCTGCCCCGCCGTGGCCAGTGCAAAGCCAAGAGCCCACCCATTACACCACAGCGCGGCGTTCCCCTCACCGCGCTCGAGCTCCCCCACGATGAAGTCGTAGCGCTCGTCGGTGCGGCGGCCGTCCGCCGCCAGCGCGGGGCGCCCCACCAGCACCAGCGCCAAGAGCAGAAGAGCCGTCGCCCGGGGCATTCCGAGAGGATTACCCGCGGGCGTTCGGAACGCAAAACCCGGGCAACCGCGTGAAAGCCAAGAGAGCCGAGGGCACCATGTCGAGCGTGAAACGTCCCGCCCGAAGAAGCCGCGCTGACCACGCTCGCGCCAAGCAGAGCGCGACGCTGGCGGCGCTTCGAGCCGAGTCCGAACGCGACCTGGTCGCGATGATCCGGCGGCTGCTCGCCTTGCCGATGGCCGAGCGAACGCAGTTCCTCCGGGTGCGCCTGCCCGGCGGCGGGTCGGCGCTGTGAGCACCTGACGCGGGCGCCGCTCGCAGCGTGCCCACGAACAGCTAGGGCAGCCCCGCCACCGCCAGGCTCACCCGATAGAGCGCCTTGCGTGCGGTGATGTACAGCGTCTTCCCGTCGGCACCGCCGAACGTGCAGTTGGCGGGCTGCTCGGCCACCTTGATGGTGCCCAGCGGGGTGCCATCCGCCTTGTAGACTTCGACCCCAGCCTGCGTGCTGATGAACAGATCGCCTTGCAGGTTCACCGCCATGCCATCCGGCGCCGGCGACGTGTCGAGGAACTTCTTGGCGCCCGAGACCGCGCCGTCGCTGCCCACCACGTAGGTGCGGAGGAAGTTCTGTTCCGAGTCCGTGACGTAGAGCGTCTTCTCGTCGGGGGAGAGAGCGATGCCGTTCGGGCGAAACATGTCGCTGGACACCAGCGAGAGCGCGCCGCTCGGGTCGACGCGGAACACGCCCTGGAACCCCAGCTCGTTCGGGTTGCCGCCGTAGGGTGGGTCGGTGAAGTAGAGGTTACCGTCCTTCTTCACGATCACGTCGTTGGGCGAGTTGAGCTTCTTGCCCTGATAGCTGCTGGCCACCGCGACCACCGTGCCCCCCGCCTGCGTGCGGCTCACGCGTCGGCCCTGGTGCTCGCAGGCAACCAGCAGTCCGTTTTGATCGATGCCCAGCCCGTTGCTCTGACCGCTGGGCTCGCGGAACACGCTCACGCTGCCGGGCGGCGCGAGCTCGTGGATGCGCGAATTGGGGATGTCGGAGAAGAACAGCTTGCCGGTCTTGGCGAACCAGACCGGACCTTCGGTGAAGCTGAACCCTCCGGCCACCTTCTCGACCAAGCCCATGCCGGCGAGCGGATCGACCCAGGCGCTCGCGCCACCGCTGCCGCCGGCGCCACCGGTCGACGAACCGCCGCTGCCCGACGCCCCACCCGTCGACGACCCACCGCTGCCCGAAGCCCCACCCGTCGACGACCCACCGCTGCCCGCGGCGCCCCCACTCGCAGACCCTCCGCCGCCGCTGGCAGCGCCACCGCTCGCGGTCGAACCGCCGCTGCCGCCACCGCCCTCGTCACTCGAGCAGCCCGCGAGCGCGAGCGCCACCCCCAAGATCGTCCAGCGCACCATGGCGCCACACTAGCGCACCCTCACGGCTTCGGCCTCCCCTTGCTCTTCCGAAGCTCGGCCAGCTCGTCCAGGTTCGCCTTCACCCGCGGGTCGCTGGGATCGAGCGCCTGCGCCTTCTTGAAGGCCGCCTCGGCTTCGTCCAGCTGCCCCTTCTGGGCCAAGGCGGTGCCCAGGTTGATCCAGGCCGAACCCAGCTTGTCGTCCTTCTTCAGCGCCAACTTGTAGGTGGCGATGGCCTGGTCCAGCTTGCCGCGCTGCTGCTGGGCATAGCCCAGGTTGGAGAGGAAGGTCGCGCGATCCGGGGCAAGCTTCACGGCCTGTTCGAGGTGTGGCAACGCCTGATCCGCGCGATTCGCGGCGAGCAGAGCCGTGCCCAGATCGCCGCGGGCGCGGGCGTCGTTCGGTGCCAAGGCCACGGCGCGCTCGTAGGCCTTGACGGCCTCTTCCACCTGACCGCGCATCATGTGGGCCGTGCCCAGGTTGGCCAGGCGCGCCGGGTTGTCGCGGTCGAGCTCGGCGGCGCGGCGGAAGCGGACCAGCGCTTGCTCGGCCTTGCCGGTGGCGAGCAGCGCCACGCCCAGCGCCGAGTGCGACTCGGGATCGCCGGGCTCGAGCGTGACGGCCTTCTCGAGCTCGGCCAGCGCCTTGTCGGCCTGGCCCAGGATCAGGAGCAAGCGCCCCCGCTCGACGCGCGCGGGCCCATAGCTCGCATGGGCCTGGGTGACCGCACCCACGCGCTTCTCGAGCGCCGCGATCTTCTTGTCCTTGGGCGCGGCGGCATAGTCGGTGGCAACGCCCGACTTGGCGAGCGCCACGCGCACCAGCCCGACCTCTGGTGCCGGATCCTTCGGCGCCAGCTTCTTGGCCTTCGCGTAGTGCTGCTCGGCCACGGCAAGCTGGTCGGCGGCGTAGGCCTTGTCGCCCTCGAACAGCGCTGCGTCGAGCGCGTCCCCGGTCCCGCGCGACAGCCCGCCGGGCACCTTGCCGGGCCGGGGCGGCTCGGGCGGCGTGGGCGCGGGTGGCGGGGAGCTGGGCAAAGCGCTGCCCGAAGGCGCCGGACCGCAGGGCGCGCCGGGGGCGCAAGCCGGCGCGCTGCCCAGGGGCGCCGGCGGAGGCGTGGGGCCCGGGGCGTGCATGTCGGAGTACAGCCCCGGCGGCGGCGCGCTGGCGGCAGCGCTGGGCGGCGGCGAATCCGCGGGCCGCTCGGGACCACAGGCCGTGAACACGACCAAGAGCCCGAGCAGAACGCGCCACGCTTTCATGGCGTGGCGTCGTTCTTCACGGTGTGGTCTTTGCCGTCGAAGCGCAAGAGGGCCGGCTTGTTGTCCAGGAAGGTGGCCAGCACCACCGGCCGTTTCCAAACGCGCACCAGGGCCTGCAGCGTCTCTTTGGCGTAGTCGGCGCGCAGATCCACGCCCCGGTGATCGTGCTGAAGCAAGAGCTCGCCCTTGTTCTCGAAGTTGGCGTCCACCACATAGATGTAGGGGTTGCCGAAGTTGGTGAGCGAGTGCAGAAGCTTCTCTTTGACCGCCTTGAACTCCCGCGAGGCGATCTCGTAGCGCTCGTTCCGGTTCGACCAGTCGAAGCTGAACAGCTTGTTCTCGATGCAGAACTCGGGGGTCAAGAACTCGTCGATGAAGGTCACGTCGGTGTACAGGGCGCGCACCTCGAAGATCTTCTTCGTGCCGAGCCCCAGGCGCAGGTCCCAGCTTCGCTTCTGGTCCAGGTCGTCGCACTCGTCCCACTCGCGGCCGAACTGGCCCTTGTTCCAGCGCTCTTCGATGTGGCGGAAGAGCTCGACACCCAGCTTGTACGGGTTCAGGCGCCCGCCGCTGGTGGCCATCACGCCGGCGTTGTTCTCGGCGTAGTCGATGATGTCGCTGGGGTCGGCCACGCGCTGGGTCATCAAGCGCGAGTGCCAGAACGAGTTGTGATTGACGAACCCCTGCGCCACGTAGCGATGGGTCTCGGTGACCGAAATGTCGTACACATCGGAGACGCCCGGCTCGAGCGCGACGACCTCGTCGCTCCAGTCTTCTTTCAGGAACCACGTGTGGTCCGCGAGATACGCTTCGAGAGCGCGCGTCTTGCGATCGAGGCTGAAGCCGACGCGCTCCTGGAAGCGTTCGGCGCTGGCGCCGGTGACATGCAGGTGGAACGTCCCATCGGCTTGCGCGCGCACTCGGCTGAGGACGCCGAAGTTCAGCAGCAAGAGCTGCGTCTGGCTCACGAGATCATGGCTGGCGCTCGAGAGGATCACTCCTTGGCTGCCGGCGTACGCATCAGAGTCGAAGTATGCCGAGAGGAACGCTCGGACGACGCGCTCGGGAGAGCGGAGGATCACGTCGGGGATGCGCTTCTCTCTTGCGCTGGGCCCGGTCGTGAGACCGACGAATTCGGTGAGGAAGTCGCTGACCGTCTCGGCGTGGACGAGCACGCGCCAGCGGCCGTCGTCCCACTTCATGGTCGGGAAGACGCCGAACAGCTCGCTCGACAGGCTCGCGAACTCGACGGCCTGAGCTTCGTCGCCGGTGGTCAGCCCGAGGTGCCGCTTCACCCTGCTGACGTGCCCATCGCCGATCAAGTACCCCAAGAACGCGCCCAGCTTCGCGTCGACCTTCTCGGGGATGCGCACGGGCCGGCGGCGCCGGTGATTTCGAGCCAGGTTCTGCGGGGTGTCGTAGCACTCGAGCGCGGCAGCGATGGCCTCCCCGTGCCGGGTGGTTCGACCGGCCCGGTGCCTCAGCACCGTCCAGACCGACACGCCGACCTCGTCGGCGACGTCGTCGAGGTTGACGCGAGAGGCTGGCTGCCAATCGACGGCCACCTCGCGCTCGGGGCCGAAACCGTGGGCCCCGCTGATCGCGACGCGATCCCCAACCTGAAGCTCGTCGAGGCGCTTCCAGGTCTGACCGTCTGCCAGGAGCAGGCGGTGGTTGTTCGAGCCCGTGAGCTCGAGCCCGCGCCGCGTGCGCAGCGTGATGGTCGGGTGATTCCGGATGATGTTGCGGTCGTAGATCTTCTGCAGTCGCTCGCCGCCGTCGAAGACCATGGTCGCATCACCGGCGACGACGCGCTCCATCGGCACGAGCCCCCGCTCCGTGTAGACCAGTGAGTCGGGCGCCACGCAGGCCCAACCTTCGTTCATCACCTTCGTCTGCATCTGCGGGACGAAGTAGTAGCCCTCTTCGCGGATGATCGAGAGGATCAGCCGCTCCCACTTCTCGAGCGGGGCGTTCTCGAGCAAGAAGGCGAGCACGTCTTGCACCGGCTCGGGCGGGTGCTTCTTCAGCTTCTCGCGGTCCGCCTCGATCTTCTTCTTCTGCTCCTCGAGGAACTCCTCGGGGTTGATGAAGTCCTCCATGTAGTCCTTGGCGCGCAGGCGCGGGACCTCGATCTCACTCGGCTCGTCTTCCCGGCGCTCGGTGCGCTCGCGGACCACGAAGCGCGAATAGGCGTCGATCAGGTTCTCGAGGGACAGGCAGACGTCGATGAACTCTTCGACGCGCGCGATGCCGAACCGATCCACCACCCGCCGCACGGCGGTGGCGTGGTTCGCCATCTTGTCCATCCACTTGCGGTTCGGGTCATAGGGGCCCGCCAGGTGGCGCGTGGCGTCGACCACGTCCCCACTGGCATCCAGATCCGTGGGGCGAAACGCGAAGTTGTTCTTGAAGAAGTCCACGTGCCCGAACACGTGACACATCACCAGCTTCTGGTCGGTGAAGCTGTTCCCCTCGAGCAGGTAGGCGTACGAAGGGTTGTTGTTGATGACCATCTCGTAGATCTTCGAGAGGCCGTACTCGTACGACTTGCTCAGGCGCTCGTACTCCATGCCGTAGCGCCAGTGCGGGTAGCGGTTGGGGAAGCCGCCATAGGCCGCGATCTCGTTCATCTGGTCGTACGACAGCATCTCGAAGATGACGGGGAAGAAGTCCAGGCCGTACTCCCGGGCGATCTTCTCGATCTTTGCTTGCTCGACCCGCAGGTAGCGCGGCAAGGAAGTCTTGATGGCGAACTGGGTCATCTACTTCCCCTTGCCCAAGAAGTCTTTGATGCTGCCCACGATCGCGTCGCGGTCGCGGATCTCGCTGACGATCACCCGGTCGTCCCCGGCGTAGTGCTCGCGCAGATCTTTGATGAACTGCCCCGACCCATAGGGGCTCTCGACCTGGCCGTACGAGAACACGTTCACCTTCGGCAAGATGTCGTTCTTCAAGATCTCGATGCAGGTCAGCGTGTCGTCCATGCTCCAGTTGTCGCCGTCCGAGAAGTGGAACGGGTAGATGTTCCACTCGGTGGGGGGGTAGTGCTGCTCGATCAAGCCGGCGCACAGCTTGTAGGCGCTCGAGATCATCGTGCCGCCGGACTCGCGCGTGCGGAAGAAGGTCTCTTTGTCGACCTCGCGCGCCACCGCGTCGTGAATGATGTAGCGGCTCTCGATCCCCTTGTATTGCTTCTGCAGCCAGGTATCGATCCAGAAGCTCTCGATGCGGACGATCTCTTTCTGTTCGTCACCCATCGAGCCCGAGACGTCCATCATGTAGATGATGACGGCGTTGGCGACGGGCTCGGTCTCTTCGTTCCACGAGCGGTAGCGCTTGTCTTCGCGCTGGGGCACCACCAGCGGGTTGCCCGGATCGTACAGCCCGCTCGAGATGGCCCGCTTCAGCGCCTCGCGATAGGTGCGGCGGAAGTGACGCAGGCTCTCGGGGCCGACGGTGCGGATACCGGTGTAGCGATCCTTCGCCGAGACGATGCGGCTCTTGCCCTTGTTCTCGATGGCGGGCAGCTCCAGCTCTTCGCCCAGGATCTCGGCCAGCTCGTCCAGCGTGACGTCGACCTCGAGCGCGTGGTCGCCGGCGTCTTTACCCGCCTTGCCCTGCCCGCCCTCGCCTTCTTCTTCGCTCTCGGAGAGCGGGTCACCCGGTTCGCCGTCGCCCTGCCCCACCCCGCCCTGCTGCTTGTCGCCGAAGGTGAAGCGCGGGATGTCGATCTGCGGGATGGGGATCGAGACCAGGTCCTTGCCCTTGCGCCCGATCATCTCGCCCTGCGAGATGTAGCGCCTCAGGTTCTGCCGGATCTTGCCGCGCACGATGTTGCGGAAGCGCGAGTGATCCTGGTCGATCTTGAGCGACATGCTGAAGCCGCATTCTGGCACATTGCGGAAGAGGGCGGGAGGGCCCGATCCGCCGCAATAGCCGGCGAATTCGGGCGCCGCTCAGGCCGCGGGCAGCTCGCGCGCAAGGCGGCGATGGCCCACCGCCATGACCATCCAGGTGAGCGACAAGAGCGCGAACCCCAGAATGCCTCCGGCCAGCGACTCACTGATCCCCTCCATCACGATCAGGTGGATCTTGGGGCTGTTCGCCCACTCGGGGCGGGCCGGCACCTTCGAGCCCACGGCGGCGAACCCCGAGACGACGGCGGCCGCCACGCTGAACAGCGTGGCCCGGGTCAGATCGCGCACGGCGTCCACCCGGCGCGGGTCGGGCGAAAGCGCGAAGCGCAGGGCGGCCCCCAGCGAAATGCCGCCAAACAGCAGCACGAACCACATCCCGACGCCACCCGAACGCATGAAGTCCAACATCATCGTGTCTCCTCGGCCGGGCCCCGTGCCCGGCGCTCGACCCTACGACGCTCGGGGGCGCCGGGCGTGACAGGAAAAAATCGTTGTCACGCAGCGGCCCCCGGCGCGTTGATCGGGCGGTGACGGCCGGGAGCGACGCCGATCTGCTGGGCCGCCTGCGGGCGGCGGATCCGGCTGCGTTCGACGCCGTCTACGCTCGCTATCGCGCGCCGTTGCACTCTTTCTTGCTGCGGCTGACCGGGCGCCGCTGGCTGGCCGAGGACCTGCTGCAAGAGACCTGGCTGCGCTTCGCTCGGCACGCCGTGGATCTGCCCGCCGACACGCCGCTCCGACCCTGGCTGTTCACCGTGGCCCGCAACGCCTTCGTCAGCCATCGGCGCTGGGCGCTGCTCGACGCCGATCGCCTGCGCGAGGTCGGGCTCTTGCCCGGGCGGCGCACCGAGACCCCGTTCGAGCTCGCCGCCGCGAGCCAGACCGAGCGCGCCCTCGAGGCAGGCCTTGCCGCGTTGCCGGTGGCCCAACGCGAGGTGCTGCTGCTGTGCGCGGTCGAGCGGATGGAGCCGAGCGAGGCGGCCCAGGTCTTGGGGCTGAAGCCCGAGGCGGTGCGGCAGCGTTTGTCACGCGCGCGGAGTATGCTTGCCGAGCACCTCGGCCGAAGCGAAAGGCCACGACCATGAAGAGTACCGACGACCTCGCGTCCCAGCTGGGCGCGCTCCCCACGTCCGACGTGGGCGACGACGTGGCGCGACGCATTCAGGGCCGTGCTCGCGTGGTGCTGGGCCGTGAGGCGCGGCTCGCGAAGCGCCCCGCGCTGCGCGGGGCCTCGCGCCTGTACGACGGCGCGGTCGAGCCGGCCTTGGTGGCCGCCGCGTGCTTCGTCTATCTGTGGTGGGCGCTCGATCAGACGATGGCAGTGTTTCGCTAGGGGGCCGTTGGACGGCGCTCAGTCCGCGCTGGCGTCGGTCGGGCCCGAGTCCCCGCTGCCGCCATCGCCAGCCCAGCGACACTCGCCGCTCTGACAGGCCTGCTGCGCCGGACACTTCACGCCGTTGCACGGATCGGGCGCGCACGCCCCGGTGGCCGGCGCGCAGCTCTCACCCGCGCCGCAGCTGACCTGCGCGTCGCCCGCGCACAGATCGGGCTTGCAGGCGAAGCCGCCGTCACCGCTCTGCGCGCAGACCTCCCCGCTCTTGCAGGCGCTGGCGCAACCCGTGGGCTTGCAGGTCCCGTTCTCGCACGCCTCGTTCGCACCGCAAACCACTTCGGCGCACGACTCGACGCAGTTCGACGCGGTGAAGTCGGCGTTGGGCTTGCAGGCCTGATCGCTCTTGCACGAGTTCGGCGCGCACGGATCGTCGACGCACTTGCCCTCGTTGCACAGCTCGCCACCGGCACACCCGCCGCCGCACTTCGACGTGGTGCCGCCGGCGCCGCCGCTGCTGGAGCCCGCCGCGCCGCCGGCTCCGCCCAGGTTGATGCCGCCGCCGCCGCCCGAAGCGCCGCCGGCTCCGCCGCCGCCGGCCTTGCCGCCGGATCCGGCGCCGCCGCCGGTGGCCCCGCTGGGCACCTCGGGCTGCGGGTTCAGATCGCAGCCCGCGAACGCAAACGCGACCCCCAGCGCGCCGACGAGCGCCCACCGGCGCGCCCACCCCTGGGCCCAGATCGAAGCAAGCCTCCGCAAAGCTCGGAGAGTATGCGCCGAGCCCGCGCAGCACGCCAGCGCGGGGCTGACCGCGGTCAGCCCCCCAGCTTCTTGGCGACCCCGGCCAGATCGACGCCGGTTGCGGCGCGGATCTGCTCGGCGGCGCCGATGGCCTTTCGAGCCACGTCGCTGCCTTCGGCCTCGCGGGCGGGCAGCACCGTGACCTTGGCGATCGCCAGCGAGTGATGCGCACCGGCAATGTGCGGCAAGAGCGGCATCAGGTTCTGCAGCGCCAGCACGTCGCGCGAAGCCGCCCCGCCCTCGCGGAACGCCTCGACCAGCTGCTTGAGCGACCCGGCCTCGGCCCGGCCGCGCTCGACCGTCGACGCCGCGTCGCCCTTGGCCGACTCTTCGGCGGCGCGCTGACGCGCGATGGCCGGCTGCACCACGTCGGCGTCCAGGCGGCGCTTCTCTTGCAGGGCCCGGGCCTTCTGGCGCTCGATCTCGGCGCGCACCTGGGCGATCTGCGCCAAGACCTCGCCGCGCGCCTCCTGGATCAGCGCCTCGCGGCGGCTGGTGGCCTCGGCGATGCGCTTCGCGGTCTCTTGGCGGGCGATCTGGATGTCGGCTTCGACCTTGGCCGTCTCGGACGCGGACCAGTTCGACGCCTGCTGCACCGATGCGTCGGCCCGCGCCTCGGACTCGGCGATGGCCTGCACCTGGTTCAGACCTGCACCGCGGATTCGGCCAATGCTCGCCAGATAGTTCACCTCGTCGGTGACGTTTTGGATCTTCAGCGTGTCGAGCACCAACCCGATGCGGCTCATGTCGTGCTCGGCTTCGTCCAGCAGCTTGCCCGCGAACGCCTGCTTGTCTTCGTTGACCTCTTCCGGGGTCAGGCTGGCCAAGACGCCGCGCAAGTTGCCCTCCAGGGTCTCTTTCGCGATGTAGTAAATTTCCTCGCGCGAGCGACCGAGGAAGCGCTCGACCGTGTTCGAGAGCAGCGGATCTTCACCCGGCAGCTTCACGTTGGCCACGCCCTGCACGGTCAGCGGAATGCCGCCCTTCGAGAACGCGCCGGTCACGTTCACCACCACGGTGAACATGCTGAGGTCGAGCACGTCCACCTTCTCGACCAGCGGCCGCCGGAGCGCCCGCCCGCCGCGGACGAAGCGATAAGCCACACGCCGGCCGTCGCCCAGCTGGCGGGTGGTGCCGCTGAAGATCAACGCCTCGTTCGGCGTGGACACCCAGAGCAGCTTCTTGACCATCAAGTACAGGGCCAGCACCACCACGAAGACCGTGATGGCGCCCACCGTGAGAAGGCCGGTCATCGCGCACCCCCCTTCTTGCCCGCGAGCAGCGCCTTCATGTCCACGCCCATCGCGCGCCCAGTCTCGTCCAAGACCTGGGAGACCGCCGCCGGGAAGCTGGCTATCGTCCCGGTGAAGCTGTGACCGTCACCGCCGTCCACCACGCTCAGGTCTTCGACCTTGGCGCGGGTCACGCGAGCCACCGCCGACTCGACGAGCTGCCGCAAGTGCTGAAGCACGTAGAGATCGCGGCCGTCGGTGCCCGCCGCCTGCCACTCTTGCGCCACCAGGCGCAGGGCCTCGGCCGAGGCCTTGCCGCTCTCGATCACCGGTGCGGCACGACCCCGGGCGTCGGCCTCGGACGCGAGCCGATCGGCCTCGGCCGGCAAGAACACGTCACATTCCAGCCGTAGCTTCTCCAGCTCGGCACGCATCTTCTGCATCTCTTGCTCGGCCTCGGCCCGGGCGGTCTGCGCGGCCACCTCGGCCTCGTTCTCGATGGACTTGGCCTGCGCCTCGAGCCGGGCCATCTCGGCGCGCAGCTCGTTACGCTTGGTGAGCACGGTGGCCTCGGCCTGCTTCTGCGCGCTCTCGGCGCGCTGGCGGTTGGCGGCCTGCGCCTCGGCAATGGCCTGGTTGGCGCTGTTCTCGGCGTTCTGCGCGTCGCGGATCATGCGGGCAATGCGCGCACGCCCCAGGTTCGCCAGGTAGCTCTGCTCGTCGCTGACGCTCTGCACCTTCAGCACGTCGAGCTCGAGGCCCAGCTTGTCGAAGTCGTCCTTGGCGTGGCGGATCAGCGTTCCGGCGAACTTGAGGCGATCTTCGTTCACCTCTTCGGGGGTGAGCTCGGCCACCACCTCGCGCAAGACGCCTTCCAGCGTCTGCTGGGCAACGGCTCCGATCTGACGCGGGCTCATCGAGAGCGAGCGCTCGATGGCGTTGCGCGCGAGCCCCGGCATGCTCGAGATCTTCACGTTGGCAATGGCGTGCACCATCAGCGGAATGCCGCCACGCGAATACGCGTTGTGCACTTCGACCTGCACCGGGATCAGCCGCATGTCCATGCGGTTGACCTGCTCGAGCAACGGAATTCGGAAGCCGCGCCCGCCGTGAAGCACCTTGTAGCCAACGGTGGTGCCGTCAGCCAGCTGGTGCTTGCGGCCGCTGATCACCACGATCTCGTTCGGGCGGCAGATCACCAGGAATCGAGAGAGCAAGAAGATCAGGAAGGCCAGGCCGAAGACGACGCCGGCAGCCCCGAAGAGCACCAACATCGAGTCCGGATCCAGCCCCAGCTCCGGCGGCAATTGCGGTTGCATCGGCCGCGAGCATAGGCGACCTCCGGGGGCGGCGCTACGACTCGCGCTTGGGTGGCAAGAGCTCGGCGGGCGCCCGCGACACGTGCGCCGTGGTGTCGCGCATTTCCTCGATCATCACCATCTGCCCCGCCTCGAGCTGCTCGTCGTCGGTGGTCGCCACGTAGTCCACGGTCTGGCCCTTGAGCTCGATGCGGATCTTGCCGCGGGCCCCCTTGCCCACGGGCAAGAGCACGCGGCCCACCACCCCCACGGCGTCGCGATCGGTCGCGCCCGAGTTGGCCTCGCTCTTCGACAGCGCCCGGAAGGTGAGCGACGCGAGCAGGCCCGCGCCCAGGCCCAGGCCCACCGCCATGGCCAGCGTGACCGGCGAGCTTGCCAGATCCAGGTAATGAACCAGCGACCCGCTCAGACCGAACGCCAGGAGGGTGAAGGTCCAGAACCGAAGCGAGAGGAAGATCGGCAGAAACCCGCCCTCGCCGTGGCCATGGTCGCCGTGGCCGTGCTCGGCGTCGCCGTGGGCGTCGGCGTCCGCGCCGGCGTCGGCGTCGAGATGGGCGTCCGCGCCGTCGCCTCCGACGTCGGCGTCACCGTGGGAGTCGCCCCCCATCGCCAGCTGAAGCGCAATGGTACCGAACCCGATGATCAGCGCTGCCAGATAGAGGATGCCCACGCGCGTGCCTTGGCTAGAAAGGCCCGCCGCTGCCGGTGGTGCAGTTCACGCACTCGGGCTTCGACTTGTTCGCCGGGTCGTTGCAGTAGATGGGGCAATAGTCGAAGGTCATGAAGGTCTTCTTCACCTGATCGCACTCGTCGCTGATGCCTTCCACGGCGAAGCTGCCGTACCCACCGTTCTTGTAGAACTGCCCGGCGCACGCCGTCTCGGCGGCGGTCTTGGTGATCCAGGCCGGCAGGTCGGGCATCTTCATCTCACCATCGGTGCCGCCCGGGCCCTTGCCCGCGTCGCTATAATGACCCTCGGTGCACACCTTCATCACCTGGCAATCGGCGGCGGGGTTCTTGGTGCCCCCCTGCGCCGACAGCGCCTGCAGCGTGAAGCACAGCTTGAAGTAGCCGTTGCAGTCGACCTTCAACGTGCTCGGGCTGAACGGCTGCACCGGCGCCTTGCCGGTCGCGAAGTCCACCTCTTGCTGGGTGGGGCAGCGCGGGCCGGCTGCCTCGAGAATGGTCGAGACTCCACCCACCACCTTGCCCGCGCCGTCGGTATAGAAGCACGGGCTGGTGTTCTTCACGTCCCAGTACCCGCCGCTGAAGCAGGTGCAGGCGGCCTTGCCCGTGGCGCCCGGCGGCGGCTCGAATGTGGGCGGAGCGATGCCGGTGTAGCCCTTGCACTCCCCCCAGGCCAGCTTGAACTCTGACGCCCCGGAACACGTGGTGACGCCGTCTTTGCACGCGCCGCGGTTGCGGTTCTTGCGCTTGCCGGGCCAGCACGGGGCGGTGGCGCCCTGGGTCTTGCACGGGCAGCCCTGAAGGTTCTTGTCGTCGGGGCACTCGGGCGTGCCGCCGGGCTTGATGGGCTGCGCGCCCGAGTCGCTGCAGTCGGGTGGAGGCGGATCGACGGCGAAGAACGCGTCCGTCGAATAGTCGGGAGCTTCGCCGTCGGGCGAGATGATCAGCCCCGAGTCCCCACCGCTGCCCTGCGCCCCGCTGCCACCGCCGCCGCCCACGCCGCTTCCAGCGCCGCTGCCGCCGCCGCTGTCGCCACCTGCCGAGCAGTGCAGCGCCAAGAGCGAAAGCGCGCCGCCGAGAAAGATTCGTGATGCGATTCGGACCGTCTTCAACCCCGCCATGGGCGAAGGCTACCACAGGCCGCGCGACTGTTCGCGCGTGCGTAGAAGTGCAATAAATCTGAGCCATGCCGACGAATCGTCCGCGCCGCAATCGAGTAACCGCCGGGGTCCGAGGGCTCGTTCGCGAGACCTGGCTGGGCCCGGAGCACCTGGTCCTGCCGCTCTTCGTCCACGAAGGCCCGGGAGCGCACCCCATCGCGAGCATGCCCGGACACGCGCGCCTCGACCTCGAGCTCCTGGTGGCGAAGTCGCGCGAAGCGTTCGAGCTCGGCGTGCCGGCGGTGGCGCTCTTCCCCGCCCTCGCCGACGCGCTCAAGAACCCGCGGGGCACCGAGAGCCTGAACGCTTCCGGCTTGCTCCAGCGCGCGGTGCGCGCGCTCAAGAGTGCCCTGCCCGAGCTGGTGGTGATCACCGACGTCGCGCTCGACCCCTACTCGTCCGATGGCCACGACGGTGTGGTGATCGACGGGCGCATCGACAACGACGAGACGGTCCCGCTCCTGGCCAAGATGGCGGTGGCCCAGGCCGCCGCCGGCGCCGACGTGGTCGCGCCCAGCGACATGATGGACGGTCGCGTGGGAGCGATCCGCGCCGCGCTCGACGAAGCCGGTCACACCGACGTGCTGATCTGCAGCTACTCGGTGAAGTACGCCTCGGGGTTCTACGGCCCGTTCCGCGACGCCCTCGACTCGGCCCCCCGCGCCGGCGACAAGAAGACCTACCAGATGGACCCCGCGAACGTGCGCGAGTGCCTGCGCGAGGTGCGGCTGGACGAAGAGGAGGGCGCCGACTGGTTGATGGTCAAGCCCGGCCTGCCCTACGCCGACGTGATCCGCGCCGTCAGCGAGATCAGCGAGCTACCCATCGCCGCGTATCACGTGAGTGGCGAGTACGCTTCCCTCAAGGCCGCCGCGCAGAACGGCTGGCTCGACTTCGATCGCTGCCTGATCGAGAGCCTGCTCTGCCTGCGTCGCGCGGGCGCGGACATCATCTTCACGTATGGGGCCATCGAGGCGGCGAGGTTGATGAAGAAGGGGTAGGCGACGAGCCGTCAGGAGCTACTGCGTCGTCGAACTGCCAGTGATTGTCGGGTTCCGAAATCCCGGCGCCCGTCGGCACGCGCCGTCGAAGCCAGCGTCACCGGCCGCGAGCACGATGGCGGCGGGCCGTCGTGACGGTCACTGACACCATGCGGGTCCATACTGGCAGGCGAGCCCCACTTTCACCGGGATGACTGGCGACACGCTGCCGCACTCCACGGTGATCTGGCCGGAGACCCCCCCCGCGGTGCTCAGGTCGTTCACCTGTTGGAAGGTCCCCAGTCCTGGGCAGTCCACATACGATCCGACGTTCGTCGGGAAGCCCACGTGCCAGTACCAGGTGCCAGGTCCGCGATGTAACGGCCGACGACGTATTGACGTCGGACGACCGCGCCCAGCTTCCCGCCGCGCAGCTCCCGCCACAGCGCTTCCTCCGTGCGCGTCTGGTCAAACCGCATGGCGCGTGCTCGAGCTTCGATGAGATGCGAGTGAGTGGTCTTCCGAGACATGGCGCCTCCTGTCCGGCACCGCGGCCGGGCTTTGCCCACTCACGGCGCAGGAGGCGTGACAGCCGCCTCGCCCTTGCGATGCGCCTCGGCGCGGCGACCTCGGGAAACGCGTCGTGAAGCCACAGCGGCTGGCGCGCCTCGTGCGCCACCTGCGCGGAGCCCGGCCGCGGTGCTGGCAGCAGCCAGCGGCGCGGAAACTCACGACGCCGTCATCGAAGTGAGACGACACAGTGGCGGAGCGGCGCGTCCCCTCCGCCCTCGGCACTCTCCCCGGCAGAGCCCGCCCAGCCAGCCAGCCGAGGGCTCCGGCGGCTGCGCGTTCGCGCGCCCGCGGGACGAGTCACGTTCCGGCGCGTCTCATCTTGATCAGAGCGCCGCGGTTTCGCGTGATCGTCTCCACCCGCAGGGTCGCGCGGTGTAAGCTCCGGACATGGCGGCACGAGTGGCTCGGACTCGAGAAGCGGGGGCGACCTCGGCGGTACCCACGGTGGCCGACCTGATCGAAGCTCTCGACGCAGAGGTCCGCGCAGCGATAGCCGACGTGGATCGCACGTTGATCACTCTCTCGCTCGAACAGTCGCCGTGGGATAGGCTGCGTTCCGCGTCCAAGACGGCGCAATCCCTGGCCAGGATCCGCGATGCGGCGACATCCCAGCGCGGCTGACCTCCCGGCGCTGCTCGCGAAGCTGTGCGACGCCGGGGTCGAGTTCATCGTCGTTGGCGGCGCAGCCGCGGTGATCCATGGAGCACCGATGACTACGAACGATCTCGACATCGTGCACCGGCGCACGCCCGAGAACGTGGCACGGTTGCTCGCGCTCGTGCTTCAGCTCGACGCGACCATGCGTTACGACGCGGCCAATCGGGGGCTGCGGCCAACCGCGGAGATGTTGGCGGGGAGAGGCCAGATCAACCTCTCGACGTCTTTGGGCCCCCTCGACCCCCTCTGCGAGCTCGGCGAGGGCCAAGGCTACGAGGAGCTCTTGCCACATGCCGAGTCGGTGATCGACGAAGGGCGCCAATTACATGTGCTCGATCTGCCGACGCTCATTGCGGTGAAGACGAAGGCCGGGCGCGCGAAGGATCGCATCGTCCTCCCCATCCTCATCGCTACGCTACAGGAACGTGACAAGGCGAAACGGTAGTCCGGATAGGTCACGTCTCGACGATGTGCGTGGCGTTGCTCCAGGCACGCGCACACGGTCTCGGGACGACGACCCCGGGGAGTCCCAGAAGTGGGACGCGCCCCCTCCATTTCTTCGTCGGGGGATGGTGTTCTCACGTCAGGTTGCGCTTGAGCACAACGCGCCCTTTCGCCTTGCCGCTCTGCAAGTGCTCGAACGCGGCGCCGAGCGCGTCGAATGGGAAGACCTTATCGACGACGACGCGAAGGCCAGGCCCCTCCGCTGCGTGGGTGATGCGGTCGAGCCCTGCGCCGCTGGGCACCGGACGCAGTCGGCCACGAGCCACGCGCTCGGACGCGTCCGCGAACAGCTCGGCGATCCGATCCTCGTCCGCGTTGGCGGTGAGATGCGCCCGACGCCAAAGGCCGAGCGGCTGGCGGGTGAGGTGTCGCGGATCCTCCGCACCATCAGCCGGGTGCTCGCGCATGAGGGTGCGTTCGACCCCGTCACAACGGACCGCGTCTTCACGCTCGCGGGTCCTGACTTTGTCGCCGCAACGTTGCCCGTGCTCCTCGCCCGCATGTCGAAGGCGACTCCCTCTGCTGGGGTCGAGCTCGTCCCGGCGGGGGCCGGCATGCTCCGCGATGTCGCAGATGGCCGCATCGACGTCGCCATCGCGCCGACCTCGGTTGCCAAAGTCGACGGACTGCGCAGCGCACACCTCGTCTCGCTCGACTGGGCGGTGTACGCCCGCGCCGATCACCCGGCAGCTCGGAGCTGGGACGCGAAGGCGTGGTCAGCGTACCCTCATGTGCGCGTTCGGACATCGGGGGGCGAGAGCCCCGTCGATGTCGCCGCGCGAGCACAGAAGCTGTCCCGCCGCACGGGCCCGTATCTGCCGCACTTTCTTCTAGCGCCGCCACTCCTCGCGCGAACGGATCTGTTGATGACCGTCCCGCGAGCGGTGCTCGCCGACGTCGCACCACGCTTTGGCCTCGTCGCGCTGCCGTGTCCGGTGAAGCTTGCCCCGATAGAGCTGTCGATGTTCTGGAGCGCGCAGCTCGACCGCGATCCGGCGACCACGTGGTTCCGGCAGACCCTCAGCGAGGCAGCCGACGAGGCGTTCGCGCAGCCGGAGCCCGTGGCGACGGGCCGCCGCCGCAAGGCGCGTCGCCGCATCGAATAGCCGCTTCCGTAGTGAGGCGGCTATTCGTCCGCAGAGGCGATCACGAAGGTCACGGGCTGGTCGTCCACGGGCCGCCCGGTGGCCAGCGTTGCTCGAAGCTCTCGCCACCCGCGTAGGCGCGCGCGATCGGCAGCAGGAACTCCGCGAGGAACGGCACGGCCTCGGCGAGCGTCTCCGGGCACTCGGTGTTCGGGAGCTTCTTTCGGAACGCGGTCCATTGCGACATGGTGGACGCCTGCTCGGTGAACTCTGGTGTGAAGGCGATCGGCTCGATGTCGATGGCGGTCTCGCGGTTCGCGAAGGTCGCGGCGATGGCCTTCGCGAGCACCGAGCCATCGAAGGCGAATTGCCTCGCGAGTAGCCACACGTCGTAGAAGTCCTTCATGCGGCTGTTCAGCGCGCGCTGGTACACCATCTTCTCGGCGATCACGGTCTCGCGCGGGTAGCCCGAGAGCGCAGGCGCGGGGAAGTCGAGCAGCGCCGGGTACGTGATGTCTACCGCGCCGGGCGTGACGACGTCGCCGAACCCGATATCGAGCTGCATCGCGACGCGCGCCTTGCCGAGCAGGCCGACAAAGCGGACGCGCACGCCCTCGTAGTCCGCATCCTCCTTGATGCGCTCGGTCTTCACCGTGGCCGGGTCGAACACCATGCCGTCGGGCTCCACGTCGGCGCTGCAGACCTCGCGGACCACGCGCTCGAGGTTCTCGAGCGAGTTGTCGAGCCGGCCGAGGAAGTCGAGGTCCTTCGTCGCGCGCGCGAGCGGGGCCTCCCACACGTGCAGCATCAGCGCGCCCTTGAGGACGAAGCGCGCGCGGTGTGAAGTCATCGACAGCCGGTAGAGGAAGCGCTCCATCGCGTAGTACTGGAGCAGCTCCTGGAACGGCCGCTTCGTCGCGCGCGCGTGATTCTGGAGACGGGCCTGCACCGAGGCCGCGAGGTTTGAGACGTTCTTGACCGTCACCGCATCGCCTCCAGGTAGGGGCGCATCGCCTGCTCGACGTGGCGCATGCGGGCGTACTTCAGGAGGACGTCGAGCTTCTTCTTGCGGCGCTCACGCCAGCGCCGCAGCGCCTCCAGGGCCACGTCCATGCCGATCTGGTTCCGGTACCGGAAGCAGTCGACCAGGGTCTTCTCCGGGTCGTAGATGCGGACCGGCACACCGTCGAGCTCGTGCGTCTCGATGCCCTCGTGGAACGCCGGCCCCGAGAACCAGAAGAAGCGTGTCGGCGGGTAGTCGAGGCGCGGCTTGGTCTTGCCTCGCTCGAGCGCGACGTCGATGGTGTGCGGCACCTGCGTCGTCAGCTCGTGGAACGAGAGCGCGGAGATGAGGCAGAGGACACCCTGCGGTACGCGCTTGGCCACCGTGACGAGGTCCGGGTGCGCGAGCGGATCGAGCGAAGCGAGGCGGTACACCCCTCGGGAGACGGGCACCACGACCCCGGCGTCACGCATCGCGTAGAGCGTCTTCCGGTTGATGCCGAGGCGCAGAGCTTCGGCCATGCGGAGGCCGCCGCCATGCGGGCGGAACAGCTCGACCTCTCGCTCGAAGACCCGGGCAGCCATGGGTACATATTGCCTTCAAACTTGGTAAAGTGAAGTGGGTTTGTACCCGGATCCGGCGCCGAGTGTGCAGCGGCAGCGGTGGGCCTGGCGGCGCGGGCCGGTGCGAATCCGTGAGAGTGTCCTGGGTCGCATCGTCCAACCACCCGGATTCGCGGGCGTTCGCACTTCCGGGACGGTGCGAGCGGAGCGAACCCGTCGCGCGTAGGACATTTGAACTGGTGGTCTTCCGAGACATGGCGCCTCCTGTCCGGCACCGCGGCCGGGCTTTGCCCACTCACGGCGCAGGAGGCGTGACAGCCGCCTCGGCCCTCGCGATGCGCCTCGGCGCGGCGACCTCGGGAAACGCGTCGCGAAGCCACAGCGGCTGGCGCGCCTCGTGCGCCACCTGGGCGGAGCCCGGCCGCGGTGCTGGCAGGAGCCGGCGGCGCGGAAACTCACGACGCCGTCATCGAAGTGAGACGACACAGTGGCGGAGCGGCGCGTCCCCTCCGCCCGCGTGCGCGCGAGCACCGGCTTGGCGCCGGTGGTCTTGGCAGGGCGCCACCGCTCGCGCGCACCGGGCTTGGAGGGGACCGCGGAGCGCAGCGACGCGAGGGGAGGCAGGAAGACAGATGGACCCCGCCAACGTGCGCGAGTGCCTGCGCGAGGTGCGCCTGGACGAAGAGGAAGGCGCCGACTGGTTGATGGTCAAGCCGGGCCTGCCCTACGCCGACGTGATCCGCGCCGTCAGCGAGATCAGCGAGCTACCCATCGCGGCGTATCACGTGAGCGGCGAGTACGCTTCCCTCAAGGCCGCCGCGCAGAACGGCTGGCTCGACTTCGATCGCTGCCTGATCGAGAGCCTGCTCTGCCTGCGCCGCGCGGGCGCGGACATCATCTTCACAGGATCCCGCCTGACCTCCCCAGCGTCGCCCACGCCAAACCGGGCGGCGCCTCCGCCATGCGCGGCGAGGAACGCGTGGTGGACGTAGCCCGAGCAGTCCATCCCGATCCCGTGATCCCACATCAGCTGGCGCACGCCAGCCTCGGTTCCGGGGTAACGCTTGCCTGGCCGCCCTGGCGACGATCAGACGCTGCGCGACCTCTGCGCCACCTTCCAGCGCCGCGTGGTCGACACGCTGGTGAAGAAGGCCATCCGCGCGGCCGAGCAAGTGTCCCCCGAGCAGGCGACGGTCGGCTGAAACTGCAGCGCTCGGCGACGGCAGACGGCAGACCCGAGTCAGGGACGGTTGATCGTGCGCCCGCGATTTCCCACGAAGTCGACGTTCACGCCGCTCGGAGGCTTCGCCGCCCGCGGAGTGAGCGTGAGCGCGGACTTCATCGCCCCGTCGCTCGGAGGTGTGAGCGTGCCTTTGATGTCGGCGTCACCGTGATAGCCCTCGACCTCGATTTCACAACGCTGCTTCTCGTCTACGAGCAGGCGGTCCTGCTCGACGTGCGCCGTGAAGGCGCAGGACATGAACCGTGCTCTCACGCTCACCTGGTAGGACGCCGCTGTCTCGGGTTTCTTCGCGATGTCGATGTCCCCCTCGAGCTTGTCGGGGCCGGGCGTCGTCTCCTTGTGTGCGACGTAGCTCGCTTCGCCCCCATCCGGTAGGGCCACAAAGATCGCGCGATAAACGGTGAAGTCGCCGCCAAACGTGCCCACGTACGACGCGTCGGCGTTGCGGCAAGAGCCCGTCATTGCCCACATGCCGACCGAGATCAACCACTTCGAGATGCGAGACCGGCGCGTAGGAAATTCCATCTGCCAAAACCCACCGCGTCCAAGGGTACGCGGCGTCCTTGGTCGGGTCGAGTGCTGCCCCGAACCCCCGCGGGACGGCCGGCAGGGCGTGGTTCGGCGGAGATTGTCGGCGGCCGCCCGCTGCGCTCGTGCCACGTCCGTCTGCACGCTTGCAGCGTGACTGCGCGGGCGCCGCACGAGAGCGCGATGAGTCAGCCCCTATGCATTCGGTGGCGCCGGTGGAAACAGCGCTCGAATGTCGAGCTCCATCGCGTCGAATGGCGGAAGTCTCGCGGTCTCCGCTTCTCCGACCACGCGTTCGACCACATAGCCCTCTGCCGTCAGTCGGAGGACGCTGAGCGTGCGATTCGTTGGGTCGAGCTGCCAGAACCACGGCACGCCGGCGCGCTGGTAAATGGCTCTCTTCTCGCTCTGGTCACGCGCAGCGGTCGCGGGCGAAAGCCCTTCGCAGATCCAATCCGGTCGATGTCGCACCGGCCGCGCCGTGGGAAACTCGGGGACGCGCTCTCTCCGCCAGCCCGAGATGTCCGGACGCAAGACGTCGTGGGCGCCAAACGCGACATCGACATCGGGGATGAGCCACCATCCGCCCGGGCCACCGCGTGCGCGCTGGAACGGTGCCCGTAGCTCCGCGTACAGCTCGGCAACCGAGCTCTGGTGGATCGGCGAGGGCGATGGCGCGACGACGATCGTTCCGCCGATGAGCTCCGCCCGAGTTTCCTCCGGCAGCGCCAATAGGTCCTCGTACGTGGCGAGCTGGCGAGCTTGCGACGACACGGCAGGAGCATAGCACCCCTCCGGCTCACGGCGTCGTTGCAACGGGTCCCATGTGCGAGATGCACTTGCAGAGCCGACCGACGCGGCGCCGGCCTCGGCTGTCTCGGGACTACGCGCCCCCTCCATCCGCGCGCAGCGCCGGCCCGAAGAGCTTCCAAATTCCCCGGAGCGCATCGAGACAACCTGCCCCTTCCTGCGCGGCGAAGCCGGCGCGCGCACGGATAAGGAGGGGGCAGGCGGCGCGCAGCCGCGCGCAGCGCGGCGAGCAACGACCGGGGGAGGCAGGAAAATTCACGTACGGGGCCATCGAGGCGGCTAGGTTGTTGAAGAAGACCTGAGTGTCCCCCGGACAGACCGCGCAAGCGGCGAGGGCCGTCATCCCCGGCGCGATTTCAGCTCGTCGAGAGTTGCGATGAGTAACGGCAGCACCGCGCGGTCCTTCGCGCGGTTCGCGCGCGCCTTGACCTCGATCAGTCGTGGCAACCCAAGCACCCGCACCAACACCGAGCCCGTCTCCACGAGCACCGTGTCTTCCACCAGCTCGTCATACCCCTCGCCCAGCGCCAACTCGCAGAGGATGTCGAGTTTTCCGAGGTTGGTTTGCAAGTTCACGTGACCGGTGCCGAGCAAGAGCTCCCGAGTGGGCGGCAGCCGCCTGTTCGCCAGGTCGAAGCGATGGAACGAGTCGTGATCCAAGAGCCACGCCATGAGCCGGTCGACGTTCTCATCGGATCGTCGATGCACGATGTCGAGGTCGAAGGTTACCGCGGGCACACCCTGCGCCACTGCTGCACTCATTCCGACGACGATGAACTCGACGCCCGCACTGGTCAGTCCGACCAGCAGCGCTTGCGTATCGTCAGCGAGCGACAACGCGCATTCCGCCGTAGGCTGCCGCCATCTGGAAGCACGCTCTCAGGCGCTCCTCGGGCGTGCGCTCCAGAGCGTCCCTGATCTGGGACCGGTCAACGTCTTCGACGGCGAGGATGAGGTCCGGCTGCTCGTCCCGCAACCGCATGAGGAGTGCGCCAATGCGCCCGTCCGCGTATGTCTCGGCGTGGACTGGCTGGAAGTATCGCGCGAGCGTCGCTTCGTCGTAGCTGGGAGCACCCACCCCCGGAGCATGCCACGGAAAGGGGTGGGCTTGGGGGCACTGCCTTCGCGGAGCAGGGCGCGCCCGGGCGGCGCCGTTGTGACGCGCTCTCTCCGGGCGCCCGGACAGGGGCGATCGCGGTTACGGCCTTTGCCCGGCTCCAGTCTGCGCAGGCGCGCACGGTCTCCCAACGACGCGCCCCCTCCATCCGCGCGCAGCGCCGGCCCCGAAAGCTTCCAAGTTCCCCGGAGCGCATCGAGACGACGTGCCCCTTCCTGCGCGGCGAAGCCGGCGCGAGCACGGATCGGGAGGGGGCAGGCGGCGCGCAGCCGCGCGAAGCGCGGCGAGCAACGACCGGGGGAGGCAGGAAGATTCACGTGCGGGACCATCGAGGCGGCGCGGCTGTTGAAGAAGGGGTGAGTCAGGCGGCGCGCGTGCGCGAGCGGCGGGTCGCTCGCGCCGCATCAACGAGCGCGCGCAGGGCTCGATTCACGGACTCGGAGTCCGGGAACGCCGCCACGAGATCGTCGTCGATGACCCTGACGGCGACGGGTGGCTTCCGTGACCGAGCCGCGAAGCGTTGTGCGAATCGGCCACGCGTCGCCTTGGACCAGTCGTACCGCGACATGTCGAGCTCGGACCGGGTTCTAGGTTTTCGTTTCATAGAGCTTCCTCTGCGCGGGGCTCGCTGGGCGAGCGCTGATCAAGCGGATCCGGGCGCCTGTCGACTCGGCGGCAACAACGAACGCCGTGCTTGGCCACATTGCGGGCCGCCTTGTCGCTGTCCCACTCGAAGTCCCCGTAGACGATGGTCGCCACGCGCGAAGCCTTGCGCGACGGACATGGCGTGTAAAGTCACAGTACGGGAACCGGTTCGCGCCGGACCTCACCCGCGCCGCGCCTGCAAGCACCTGGGCACGGAGTCGCCCGTCTCGGAGCGCGAATGAACGCCTGCTCCGCCGCTCGCGTCCTCTCTGGCGCACGAGCACGACAGGCGCCGACCACGACCCACGCGGGCGAGGGGACGCTGGAGTCCGACCTCGTTCGGTCCGGGATGCGCTTCTTCCTGCGAGGCAGGAGCGCGATCTCGGACAGCACCGACGGTAGACGTCGACCACTCGTGCGAGGCGGGAGACTGGTCGTGGACAAATCTCGTCTTGGCCCGGCGCGTCCGCGAGGGCCAGCAACGACGATACCATTCGATGCGCCTGCGTGCACGTCGCTGGCCAGAAACCAGAATTCGACGCTGGCGAGGGCGACGAACGCGACTACGAGCGAGCCTGGTCATCCTTCCGGTGCGCGAGCGTCGCGCCGCGCCCCAGACGCGACTCCACACGGATGCCGATGATGCGTCGACCCTCCGCAGTCACCAGCACGTCCGCGGCAGCTGCCTGAATGCGAAATCCAACGAACGGACGGCGACACATCGAGCAGTCCTTCTCGACCCGGACGACGAGCTCGGGCCCGACACCCAGCCAGCGCCGCAGCCCGTTTCGCGAGAGGATGCGTTTACGCATCGCGGGGCGCCGGTCCTCGTCCATGAAGGTCTCCGGGAGCAGCGCCGGCGAGACGGCCACACCAGGAGCCACGCGGCCCAGAAAGCCATCGACATCACCCGAAACCAGCGGGCCGAACAAGAAGCGGCACAACGCCACGGGATCGCCTTCGGATGGCACGCGAGTCGGCTCTGGGGACGGCAGGCAGCTCAGACGGGGCGCAGGCTGCGCAGAGTCGGCAGTTCGGCCCGTGGTCGAGCGCGGCGTCCAGGCCATGCCACCCCGCGAATCCGCGCTTCCGGTTGATGGTGGCGGGCTTCCGGTCGGCTTGCCACAAGCAAGCAGGGTGAGCGCTGCGGGCAGCGCAAGGAGCCAGCAAGCTGGAAGCAGTCTCGGCCTGGCGCGTGTCATTCGCCGCCGCCCTGCTGGTATGAAGACATCCGCAAGCGGAGCCTCGCGAGCAACCAGGTGAAGAGCGCGCCCAAACCCCCTGCCAGAAGGCCGACTGCGGGGAGCGCGACCGTCACGAGGCGATCTGGGCACCGCGCGGTCGGAGCCCGGCACCAGGCATCTCGCACCGGGCTCGGTAGGGCCCACGCAATCGTGATCACCAGAGACGCGGTGACGGTAACACTCAACGCCGCCAGCCATCCCCAACGTCTCGCGGGGTGGCTCCACAGGAGAGCCGACGTCGCGGCGATTGCCAAGGGCGCTACCATGTACCAGCGCACCAACGCGGGAGACCACGACCACCAGCTGACTGCTCCCAGCGAGACACCCGCTCCGATGGCGAGCATCAGGCTCAGCGGCGCGGCGAAACCAGATCGTTGGGTCACGGCCCGATCACCCGGCGCAAACTGAGGCGCTCGCCCGCGGTTTCGGGATCGACGACATTTGGGCAGGAGCGAACGGCCATGTGGAAGAGACGCGCGAACGACCGTTCGCGTTATCTAGCACTAGTCAGGACCCAAAAGTACTGCCAGAGACCTAGGTTCTCACACGCGCGCCTCGCGAAGATCGTCGCCGCGCGATGGTGCCATCCGGGAGGGAGCGTCCCTCGAAGTGATCCAGCCCGAGCTCGCCCGTGAGGTCTTCGTACCTGCGCTCGGCGCGCCAGCGCTCCTTGAAGAGCCGGACGATCTTCGGCCCGAGGCCGTGCTCCGCGAGCAGGCGGGTGATCTGGGCGCGCGTGTTGGCAACCTCGGACCAGTACCCCTCCGGGCATCGCGAAGCGCGTCGCATCGGACCCGAGCAGCGCGGGCAGGTCTCGACGTCGGCCGCGAAGACGACCCTTAGGCAAAGCGCACGCGCGCGGAGGACGCCGGCGTCAGCTCAGCGCGGCAGCGACCACACCCGGTTGTCCTGGAAGCTCGCCCAGTACACGTGGGTGGGGCTGAGCGCGATGCCGATGACCTTGTTGGTGTCGGTGGCGGAGCGCACGGCGGTCACCGTCAGGCACGACTCGTCGACGACGAGGATCTCGTTCGACTGGTAGGACGCGACCCAGATCTTCCCCGCGTCGTAGGCGAGCTGGCCTACATCGCGTCCGCCCGGCCCGAGATCCACGAGCTCCGTCGCGGTGCCGCCGGAGAGCGGCATGGAGTAGAGCTTGGGCGCGCTCGCGCCGCCGGCGATGAAGCGCGTCGGAGCTTCGACCACGCTGCGGGTGGTGACGGGGAAGGTGCCGATCGAGGCCGGCGTGCCGCCGCCGACGGGGATGCGAAACAGCGGGCCGGGGTTGGCCAGGCGCAGAGCATGCACGAAGGAGGCGTTCACCGTCAGACCGATGCCGTCCGAGCCCAGCGAGGCGAGCACGCTCTGAGAGCCGCCAGCCTTGGCCGCGCGGATCACCTGGCCGCCGACGTCGGTGAAGTAGGCGTCGTTGGCCAGATGCGCCACGCCCATGACGTTGAGACTCGTACTGCCGATGGTCTCGCTCGTCCCGCCTCCGATGGGCGCACGGCGTAGCTCTTTCAGCGCGTAGGTCCCGATGTACACGTGCGTCGCGTCCACCGCGAGGTGTGTGAGCTGGGTGGTCCCGGTCACCGTCGTGACGACGGTGGGTGTGCCCGTGAGCGGAGCCGTCGCGCCCCCGCAGCCACCTGCTCCGCCCGTCGCGCCGCCGCTGCCACCCGACGCCCCGCCGCTGCCACCCGTCGCGCCGCCGCTGCCGCCCGACGCGCCGCCGCTGCCGCCCGACGCGCCGCCCACGCCGCCGCTGCCACC
>JAKLKA010000208.1 GCA_023150915.1 Polyangiaceae bacterium | reverse complement strand
CCGCCCCCACCCGCGCCGCCGGTTGCGCCGCCCGCGCCCGCGCTACCGCCCACGGAGCCGCCCGCGCCGGCGCTGCCGCCGACGGATCCGCCGCTTCCGCCCGCGCCGCCGGCTGCGCCGCCGCCCGTTCCCGAGCCACCCGAACCATCGGTGGCACTCTCGCCACCGCACGCCGCGAACAAGCCCAGAACCAGCACTGCCGAAGTCAAGCGTCGCATCGAAGGCCTCCGTTTCGGGGAGCATAGCAGCGAGCCCCGCCGGCGCGATGGTGCCCTGGTCGCAAATCGTGTGATGCTGGGCCCAAACGCATGGCTCCAAAGCAGCACGTCACCATTCACGGGACTTCCATCGCCTATCTGGACTCGGGGCGCCCGCGCCCACCGATCGTGCTGATCCACGGCAACTCGTCCTCGACCGCTGCATGGTCTCCGCAGCTCGAGGGGCCGCTCGCCGAACGCTGGCGTCTCGTCGCGCTGGATCTTCCCGGATGCGGCGACTCGGGCAGGCTTGCCGGCTACAGCTTGTCGACGTTGAGCGACCGCGTTGTCGGGCTCGCGCGGGAGCTCGGGTGCGAGGACGCGATCTTCGTCGGCCACAGCCTGGGCGGGCACGTGCTGCTCGAAGCGGCTCCGCAGCTGGCCAGAGCGCGCGGTTTCGTGATCATGGGGACCCCGCCCCTCGGCAAGCCGCCGCTGATGGAGCAGGCCTTCCGTCCGACGCCGGTGCTGCGCAGCGTCTTCACCGCCGAGCTGAGCGCCGAAGCGGTCGAGGCTTGGGCCCGCGCACTGGTCGCGCCAACGTCCGAAGTGCCGCATCAGATCGCGGCGGACGTTCGCCGGACGGACCCGCAGTTCCGGAGCGGCTTGCAGGTGGCGCTCGCAGAGCTTGGCTACCAAGACGAGGTCGAGATCGTGAGCGCGCTCACCCAACCCATTGCTGTCTTGCACGGGGCCGCCGATAGCCTGGTCAACGACGCCTACCTCGCGACCATCGCGATGCCCACGCTGTGGCGCGGCGCGGTTCAGACGATCGAGGGCGCGGGGCACTTCGCCCAGCTCGAGCGCCCGGAAGCCTTCGACGCGTTGCTCGAAGCGTTCGCTCGAGACTGCAGCTGAGCCGCGCGCCGCCCGAGGCCCTGGTCGCAGGCGCGACTTTCCGACGCGCTCACTTGGGCAAGAGGGTCCCGTACACGATGTCTTTGGAGTACGACTCCGCGAGGGAACACTGCGCCTGGATCTCGGCCGCCGACACCGTTGCCACCGCGCCGGTGTTGATGAAGCTGAAGCTGGTGAGCTTGGTGCCCGCAGGGAGCGTGCACGCCGCACCCGAGAGACCTTCGTTCGGGTAGAAGGTCGCGTCAGCGAGCAAGACCTTCGCGGTCTTCGGTGCGTTCGGGTCGCCGGCGCAGTCGGAGGTGAAGTCCTGGTCTTTCACCAGTCCGGTCTGGAACTCGCTGTCGAGACGCAGCGGCGTGCCGTCGGACTCGAAGACGAACCCTTCCCACTTGTCGAAGCTGGCTTCCACGACGAAGATCGAACCGGCCGGTGCCTCGCCGGTCGAGCTCGAGCCCACCCACCCGGCCGGCCCGTCTTGCTCTTGCAGCCCCACGGGGCGCTTCAACGTGCCGGTGCAGTAGGCCGAGAACACCGACGGCACCCCGGCCACCGCGTGACCGCCCCCGTCGGAGTCGGAGCCGGAGCACGCTGCGAGCGAGAGCGAGAACACCACCGCGAAGAACGCTTCTGGTTTCATGGCCCGTGTTCGGCAATACGGTGCGCGCCGCCGAGTCCTTCCTTGCCCCCCATCTCGACTCGGCTCGCGGGGCGCCTACGGCACCAGCACCAGCGAGTACTCGTAGTCGCGGGGCTCGCCGTCCACCGTGACGCCGGCGATTCGAACGCTGTACTTCACTCCGTCTTCGAGCCCGCTCACGCGCCAGGTGAGCACGTTCGGGAGCCCCATCAAGTCGTAGCGCCCCTGGACGTCCGTGACGGTGAGCCCGGCCCCGGATGGATTGGTCAGCACCACCGATGCCGACTCGAAGGCCACGCGGTCGACGCTGCCGAGCCGCTGAGTCTTGTCCACGACCACCGAGAACGAGAGCAGCCAGCTCTTGTCGAAGAAGGCCGAGGGATACTCTCCGTGGGGATGGGCCACGAAGTCGTTGACCCAATGGCTCAGGTCGATCTCGCGGTCGTCCTTGACGTCGAGCGCAGCGCCCACCACCGGCGAGTACGGAAAGTTGACGCGCGGCTCGCCCTGCACCAAGCCGAACGCCACTTCGGCCAGGAACGGGTCGAGCAGCCAGCGCCGGTGCCCCAGGTTGCCGACGTCGACGTCGCGCAGCCAGTCACCCAGGAAGCGGTCCGGATTGCCGATGTCGCCCACCTGGTTGCCCGCCGACATGAACAGCAGGCTCTCGGAGCTCGAGCGCGCTGCTTCGCTGGTGTAGCAGAAGGCGCCCGAGCCCAGGCCGTGGCTCACCTTGGCGTTGGCGACGATGGCCAGCGCAGCGGCCTGGGCCGACGCGCGCTCGGCGCTCGCCAGGGTCACCGGCGGAAGCTGGTGCAGAAGGCGGATCTGGTTCAAGCGCTCGACGAAGCCCTGCTCGTACGCATCGGTGAGGGTGCCGGGGACGCACGCGCCCACATCGGGCGACGCGCCGAAGACGGGAGCGTGGGTCTTCTCGCTCTCGGATGGATCGGAGAGCTGGTCCAGCGCGTCGCAGCCCCACGTTGCCACGAGCGCGGCGAGCAGCGGTACGACGGTCTTGTGCGATGTGCCCATGCGCTCGTCCGTCAGTGGTAGGCGAACACGAACACTGCCGAGCCGTCGAAGACGGCCGGATTCGGGTTGGCGATGGTCGCACCCCCGCGCTCGTTCGCGGGGTCGCAGTTGATCCCGGGTGTGGGCTGCCACGGGATGTCGTCGTGCCAGGTGAACGGGACGGCCAGCGGCGTGTAGACCCCGCTCTTGAGCTGGTAAACGCCCTTGGCGAGCACCTGGATGTCCGGCCGAAGCCAGACCGGATGGCAGATCTCGGCCCGGATCTCGGTCGTCCCCGCAGCCACCGGCGCCCACTGCACCTGCAGCACCTGCGGGTGCACCTCGAGCACATAGCTGCCGACCGACTGGGCACCGTCGGACAAGAGCTCGCTCAGCTTCGCCGAGCTGTCGTTCGCGCGGGTGATTCGCACCGGGTAATGGCTGGGCGGCAGCGCCAGCAGCTGCTGGATGCTCATGGCGGCCGTGGCCGTGGTGGGGAAGCCCTTCTTCGAGGGCGGCAGCCGCGCGTACACGATCTGGCCGTCGTCGGACCAGCCGCCGCTCGTGCTCTTGGTCGCCTCGTCCCACACGTCTAGCGCCTGCCACTGGGCCTGGGCGTTCTGCGCCGAGACCTGCCCGGTCTTGCCCGTCGGGGTCTTTTTGCCCAGGTTGCGACCGGCGAGCGCCGTCCATCGGCTCGACGTCTTGTCGATGGTGTACACCACGTCCTTCTGGGTGGACGCCGTGGTGATGTCGAGCACCGGGACCTTCTTGCACCAGTTCTCGAGCGAGTCGGCGGCGTGGCCGCCGGGGCCCTTCTTGCCCGGGGTCTCGACGTAGCCGGGGTGGAGCAGGTAGGGCCGAGTGTCGTCCTTGGTGTCCGACGTGGCCACCAGGCCGGACTTGTCCAGCAGCTGGCACACGGGCTCGTAGGCGGCGCCGTGCTTGGGGGTCTGTTCGAACGGCAGATACTCGCCGGCCAGCTCCTTGCGCGGCCCGGTGTAGCTCGGATCGGTGCGCTTGTGGACGCGCTCGGCCAGATACGAGCACGTGGCCGTCAAGCGTTGCCGCTTCTTGTCGTCGTTCACCGTCGAGACGATCTGGTCGCGCAGCTCTGCGAGCCGCCCGGCCGTCTGCCCTTTGCCGTCGAGCGACAGGCTCTGCCCACACCAGTAGTCGACCGACGCCTTGTTGAAGAGCCCGTAGATCGAGGCCTTGTCCCTGCCCGTGGTGTCGTCTCGGTCGGGCAACGCGTCGAGATCGGCCGGCTCGTACCACTTTGGCAGAGCGTAGTTCTGGTTGCCGTGCCACCAGAAGCCGTTGGACCACATCGTGATGCTGTCGCGCGCGAGCTCGGTGCCGTATTCGATGCGGCCGTTGGGTGCGCGTGGCGCGTGCTCCTGATCGTGCAAGACCTTCTGGAGCGCTTCCAGCCGCAGCTTGGTGTAGGGCTCCTCGATCCGCAGCAAGAGCCAGGGTGGCTTGTACGCCGGGGCCGGGTCGAGCAGCGCCGACTTGGCCGCGAGCACCACGTCGTAGGCCAGCAGGTCTTGCCCGGCCAGGGTGCGCAGGCCCATGTACCAGGACTCGTTCGTCACCCACTCGCTGTTGCACAGGTCGTCGGTGACCGGGTCCTTGCCCTCTTTCTGCGCGCCGGGCACGAAGCCCTGGAGCTGCTCGGCTGCGCCGGGGTCGGGCAACGGCAGCGCGAGCAGGCCGTAGCCGCTGGTGCCGTTCGGGCCGAGCGCTGCGATGACCTGTCGCAGGCCTTGAGCCGCGCAATAGCGCATGCCCTTGAGCTGGTTCGCCGCGCCGGCGGTCGAGAGCGCTGGCTTGACCGGATCCACGCCCAGCTCGTCGCCGCTGTAGGACTGGGTCTTCAGCGCCCTGAACAGGAAGTCGCCGACCCCGTGCTGCGACTGCTTCGGCGGAGAGAACGCGTTGTCCTGGGCGTAGCGCCAGCGAGCGAAGGTGCCGCCGGTGTCGGGCATGCCGCCACCCAGGAGAAAGTTTGCCAGATCCGAGGTCAGGTCCGAGGTGAGCAGTGGCCCGCTCAGGGGGTCGGGATGGTGAAACACCGCCTGCGTGCCGTGCAAGAGCCCGGTGAGCACGCCCATCATCGCCGCGTCGCCGAGCTCGGGCCCCTTCCCCGGGGCGCGCGGGAGCTCTTCGTACGATCCGGGTCCCCAGCGCGCCATCATGTGCCCGGTGGACCAACGGTCTTGAACGAAGTGCTGCCCGGTCACTTCGTACGCCAGGGCAAGCCGCTCGAGCTCCAGAACGTAGTCGCGGTGCCAGGTCTCTGCGCCCCCGGTCGCCAGCGTCTGCCGCAGCTGCTTGGCGCGCGCCGCCAGCGCCAGCGCAATCTGGTGGTGGCGGCCGTACACCTTCAGCGGCAGGTGACCGAAGTGCGTGCTGTTGAGCCCCGCGCCCAGCCACGCCGTATAGACGTGACACAGGTCCCGATGCTCCGCGTCTTCGGGCAGTGCCGGGCACAGCTTGCGCTGGTTGACCCAGTCGTAAACGGTGTACGCATAGTCCGGCAGCGTCGACCACATCGACAGCGGAGGGAAGCGCCGCTCGTCGAGCACCGTGTTCGGATCGTCGCCCGCGAGGTCGCTCTCGAGCTTGATCGACTGCGGGTGCATCTGGTCCGCTCGCAGCCAGCTCGAGTTCAGATCCACCATGCGCGGGCAGTTGGCCTCCACGCCGGTCGCGTCTTTGCAGGCAGCCGTGCCGAACTTCTCCCACAGTGTCTGGTGAATGGAGAAAAAGACGTGATCCGAGATCTCGGCGTGCTCGTTCCCCATCAGCTGCCCGCCGCCGTGGTAGCTGCCGGTGTTCGGGATCGGCTTGCCCTTCTTGTCCGGCTTCATGCACTGGTTGCGGGCCTGGCCCATGCTCTGCACCGTCACGCCTGCCACGCCCGAGCAGTAGGCGGACTTCCAGCCTTCGGGTTGGTCGAGCCCCACCTCCCACCCGGTGGCCGGCCGCGCAAACGACCCGACGGCGACGCTGGCTGCGAGCCAGGCCAGCGCCCGGACCGGACGGCTCACGGCTGCACCTGCCCTTTCGCAGACGAGCTGGCCGTGCAGCGCGAGGTCGGCGACACGAAAACGGCCTTGAGAGCGAGCCAGCGCGCGTCGAAGTCCGAGCGGCCCAGCTGCTCGAGGTGCGCTCGGTAGTCGCCCTTGCACGCCGCGGGACAGGTGGAGCTCGCCACGCAGGCGGTCTCGTCTTTGGTCTTCTCGATGCAGTCGAGGATGCCGTTCACGCACTTGCCCCACTGCGCGATGGGGTCGTCGACGCGCTCGTCCCTCAAGACCGCCACTTCGCCCACGTGGGGCAGTGCGGTGGTGCCCAGCTCTTTGCAGCCCTTGCAGGTGGGATCGAACGGCACGGTGGTCGGCGCCCAGACGCTGCCGCCGGCGCCGCCTCCGTCGTCGTCCCCGCTGCCGCTGCACGCCATTCCCGCGCCGAGCCCCAGCAAGACCAGCGCGCACAGCCTGCTGGGGGACAGACGAGTCGGAAGCCCCATCGCTACAGGGTAGGGGGGAAGCCGGCGGTTGTCACTTCCGCCGGCCCTCGCCAGACGGAGGGCGCGCCCCGCGCGCCGCCTTCAGACCCTGGACTTGATGCGCTGGAACTGACGCCGGGCGATGCCCGATGCCGCGGCGGCGCGGCTCACGTTCCCGCCATGCCGCTCGAGCACGCGCTCGACGTAGCGGCGCTCGAACTCGTCTTGAAGCAGCTTGCGCGCCTGCGTGAAGGGCAGCCCCGCGTCGATCAGCGACTGCACCGCGTCCCCCTGAGCCGGTGCGGCGGCCAGCGCGGCCGCCGGGGGCGAGGCCTCGTCCCCCAACGCGATCGCGCGGGCGACCGCGTTCCTGAGCTCGCGGACGTTGCCCGGGAATGACCATGCTTCCAAGCGCGCCAAGAGCGCGGGGCTCGGCTCGCCTTCGCCGCCAAGCTCGCGCCAGAAGTGTCGAGCGAGCAGCGAGACGTCGCCCCGTCGCGACCGCAGCGGGGGAAGCTCGATGCGCGTGACCGCCACGCGGTGGAACAGGTCGTCACGAAAGCGGCCGTCTTGGACCTCGCGGTCGAGGTCGCGTCGCGTCGCGGCGATCACGCGCACGTCGGCGCGAATGAACCGATCACCTCCGACCCGGCGAACCTCGCTCTTCTCGAGCGCGCGCAGCAGCTTGGGCTGCAGCGCCGGATCCAGGTCGCCGATCTCGTCGATGAACAGCGTGCCCCCGTGCGCCTGCTCGAACAACCCACGGCGCTGCGCCAGGGCGCCGGTGAACGCGCCCTTCTCGTGCCCGAAGAGCTCCGACTCGAGCAGGCTGGGCGGGACCGCCGTGCAGTCGAAGACGATGAAGGGCGCCCCCGCGAGCGGTCCCGACTCGTGCAGGGACTCGGCCAGCACCTCTTTTCCTGTCCCGGTCTCGCCCTCGATCACCACCGGGACGCGCGAGCGAGCCAGCTTCTCGCACAGTGGGTAGAGGCGGCGCATCTCGCGGCTCTCGCCGAGCAGCCGGCCGAAGCCGCGAGCGAAAGGAACCTCGGGGTTCTCGGCGTTGGCCGCGTGCGTCACCAGGAGTCGGACCTCGCCCAGCCGCACCGTCTCGCCGCCGCGCAAGAACGCCTGTTGCACCTGCAGCTCGCCCACGAACGTGCCATTCGTCGAGTCGAGGTCGGTGAGCAGCAGCCGACTGCCCCGGAGCTCGAGCGCGGCGTGGCGGCGCGACACCATTGGGCTCGACAGGCGCAGATCGCAGGCCGGCGAGCTGCCGATCAACAGGCGCGCGGGCTCTTCGCCGCGCAGCGTCAGCGAGGCACCCGCGTCGGGCCCGTCGGCGACGCGGAGGGTGAACGTGCCGTGGGGGAACGAGGCCGCGGCACGCAACAGTGTCGCGGTGAAGTCCTCGGGCTGCCCGGTCATCGCGTTGCGGGAAGCTAGCACGACCCGCGACGGCTCGGCCCCCCCGCGGTGCGGGCCGAGTTTGCGCCGGTGGCGGCAGTGCTGGCACCCAGCCGCCCGTGCTCCGAGTGCGACGTTGTCGACGCACCCGCGACGGAGGCGTCGCGCCGCGACCGCCTCGAAACCTCGGGATGGGCGGCCTCACGCGACGGCACGCACCGTGCTTGGCGGCGAGTCATGAACGCCCGACGCTCGCTCCACGTCTCGCTCTGGCCCCTGACGCTCGCGTTGCTTGCAGGCTGCGGCGACGACGACTCGAGCACGGCGGCCGGCACCGGGGGCAAGGCGGGCAGCGGGGGCGTGTCTACGGGAGGTGCCGGTGGCGGCGGTGCAGCGGGCAGCGCGGGAGCCGGGGGGACGAGCAGCGGTGGTGCCGCGGGTGGCGCCGGCGCACCCACCGGCGGCGGCTCGGCCGGGGTCGGCGGCGGCTCGGCCGGGGTCGGCGGAGCGAGCAGCGGCGGAGCGAGCAGCGGCGGAGCGAGCAGCGGCGGAGCGAGCAGCGGCGGAGCGAGCAGCGGCGGAGCGAGCAGCGGCGGAGCGAGCAGCGGCGGAGC
>JAKLKA010000207.1 GCA_023150915.1 Polyangiaceae bacterium | reverse complement strand
AAGGTGTCGGGCGCCGAGCAGCGGAAAGAGGTGAGCATCACCGTCTACAACCAGAACTTCGGTCTGGTGCGCGAGGTGCGCGAGGTGGACGTGGGCACGGGCACGGTGGACCTCGAGTTCCGCGACGTGGCGGCGCACATCCAGCCGCAGACGGTGAGCATCAAGGGCAGCGGGCTGTCGGTGCTGGAGCAGAACTATCGCTACGACCTGCTCACCCCGCAGAAGCTCTTGGAAAAGCACGTGGGCAAGAAGGTGCGGGTCTGGCGCTGGAACGAGAAGCTGGGGAAGGACGAGCCGTTCGACGCCGAGGTCTTGAGCGTGGCCGACCTACAACTTCCCGGGTCGGATCGCGTTTCCGAGCGTGCCCGACAACCTGATGAGCAAGCCCACCCTGGTGTGGAAGCTGGAGAGCAAGCAGGCCAAGCAGCAGGTCGAGGCCACCTATCTGACGCAGAGCCTGAACTGGAGCAGCGACTACGTCTTCGTGATCAACGACGCGGACACCGCCGGGGATCTGACTGGGTGGGTGACGCTGGTCAACCACTCGGGCGCTTCGTACAAGAACGCCAAGCTCAAGCTGGTGGCCGGCGATGTGCAGCGGGTCAGCGGCGGCTTCGACCGTCGCGCGCCCACGGGCGGCTTGCGGGCCAAGTCCGAAGAGGGCTCGCACTTCGCGGAAGAGAGCTTCTTCGAGTACCACCTGTACACCCTCAGCCAGCCGACGGACGTGCTGGAGAACGAGCAGAAGCAGGTGACGCTGCTCGAGGCAAAGGGCGCCAAGCTGAAGAAGAAGCTGATCTACTTCGGTCAGCAGTACTGGTACCGCGGCAAGTACGGCGAGGTGCAGAAGAACCAGAAGATCGGCGTGTACCTGGACATCCAGAACACCAAGGACAACGGTCTGGGCATGCCGCTGCCGAAGGGCACGGTGCGGGTCTACAAGGCCGACAAGAGCGGGGCCAAGCAGTTCATCGGTGAAGACCACATCGACCACACCCCGCGGGACGAGAAGGTGCGGATCAAGATGGGCGAGGCCTTCGACGTGGTGGGTGACCGCAAGCAGATGGAGTGGCGCACCCTGGGCGTGTGTACCTCCGAGAGCACCTGGGAGATCGAGCTCAGAAACCACAAGGACAAGGCGAGCCAGGTCGAGGTGTACGAACCCATCGGCGGCGATTGGACGATTGTCGAGAGCACGCACAAGCACGACAAGAAGGACGCCCACACCTTCACCTTCGACGTGAACGTGCCGGCCAACGGCAAGACCAAGATCAAGTACAAGGTGAGGGTGAAGTGGTGCTGACCCGAACAGGGCTCACCACGTGTTGCCGCCCTTGTCTTCCACGCTCGCGGCGGCGTGCTTCTCGATGCGCCCCTTGAACTGACTGCGGGTCGCTTCGACCCGGCTCGTGCCGTGGAGCTCGATGGCCGCGAACGTGCCCTCGACCACGCTGTCGTTCACCACGATCGTGCTCGCGCCGTGCGCTTCGAGCGCGACGCCGCCTGCGCGGATCTTGCAGCGGGTCAGCGTGACGGTGCAGCCGCCATGGGCCTCGACCGCGTTGCCGACGACGTCGATCACCCGATCTTGAATGCTGACGCTCTTCAGCCCGTGGCATTCGACGGCGCCCCCGGCGCTGGTGCCCGCGGCCGCGCTTCCGCTGGCGCTGGCGGACCCCTGCACCGATGCGGTCGCGCCCCCTGACGAGCGCGGCGCTCCGGCGGTGGCGTGCACGGAACAACCGGCGAGCAACAGTGTGAGGGCGGCCAGCGGGCGGTGGGTCATGGGTTGAGAAGCCGGGTCACTGCCGCACGCCGAGAGCAGCATCGCCACCAACAGGACTCGACGTGAGGTCATCGTGGGACTCCGAGCAAGCCGCGAGCCAAAGCCTGCCCCGGGGAATTTCCGGGCGGCTCGCGCCGGGTCGCCCTGGAGGTGCCAAGCGCGGGTTGGCGCTACGGCAACGTGGTGATGGCGACGTTGTCCAGGCTGGTCCCGCCGATGGCCGTCGGCGTGCTCCAGCTGCTGTTGATCAGGCGAGAGTGGTAGGCCACACCGTCCGCCTCGATGAACGCGATCTCGAGGCTGGCGGTGCCGACGCCCTTTGCCACGGCCGGCGACGACGTGCTGTTCACGTTGGGGGACGAGAGCCCAGCCGGGGTGGTCCAGCTGGCGCTTGCGTACTGCGCGACATAGAGCTTGCCGTCGGTGCCTTTGAACGCGAGGGCCGCACCCCCGCCGGGCAGCGCGGCCAGGGATGGGCGGGCCGCCGTGCTCGCCCCGGTGATGTCGGCCGGGGTCGACCACGTCCCCGCCGTGCGGGTCGCGAAGCGAAGCTGTCCGCCCGAGCTTTGCGCCCACACGGCCAAGAGCTCGGGTCCCGTCGAGAGCGCGACCACCGCGGGGATGACGGAGAAATCGATGCTGCCCGAGATCGACGCCGGTGATTGCCACACCGCTGCCACGCGCTCGTCCGAGTAGAGATCGTTGCTGCTCGCGCCGTTGGCGTAGACCACCACCGGATTGCCCCCGGCCATGGCGATGTCGGCGCCGTTGGCCCCGAACTGCTGGCTGCCGCTGGGCCCCACCGCCTCGGGCGCTGACCAAGTAGCGGCAAAAGTCGCGAAGTAGTACTTGAAGTCCGTGCCCTGGAACACCAGCTGCGCGCCCGAGACCCCACCGGCCAGCGCCGGGCGTGTGCGCGTGGTGACGCCGGCTGCCAGGTTGGCGAGCTGCGTCCAACCGCCGGGGCTCCACGTCGCGTACTGCACGGCCTGATCGTTCGAGTCGCCGGATGCGGTGAAGCGCACGCTGGCCACGGCCGAGGCGCTGCCGGATGCGACGAGCGACATCCCGTCGGTCGACTTGCCGACGAGAGGGGTCGCAACCCAGCTTCCACCCACGGTCAGCTCGGCACCAGTCACGGCGCTGGCATTACCGACCACTGCCAGCACCGTTGGACACAGCAGACACGAGCCGCCGCAGTCGATGCCGGTCTCGTTGCCGTTCTTGACCCCATCGGAGCAAGTCGGGGCGCTGCAGGTGTGGTTGGTGGTGTTGCAGACCAACGAGGTGCAGTGGCTAGCGTCGTTGCACTCGACGCACGCGCCGGAAGCCGAGCAGACCTTGCCCCCGCTCTGCGAGCACGCCGTGTTCAGGGCCTTGATCGGGTTCGACGGCGTCCCGCTCGCGCACAGGTCGTCGGTGCACTGATTTCCGTCCACGAGGGGATCGGTGTCGTCGTTCTGGCTGCTCACCGTGCCCGCGCCGTCGCACATCACCTTCTTGCAGTCGCCGGTGGTCTGCCCCGGGGCCGGACCTGCCGCGACGAAGCTCATCCCACAGGCGCTCGACACGCACGTGCGCGTCTGGCACGCGTTATCTTGCCCCGGGCATTCGGACGGGGCCGTGCAGCCGCCGCTGCCCCCGGAACCGCCCGAGCCCCCAGTGCTGCCGCCCGACCCGCCGGTGCTGCCGCCCGAGCCACCGGTGCTGCCGCCCGAGCCCCCGGTGCTACCGCCCGAGCCACCGGTGCTACCGCCCGAGCCGCCGGTGCTACCGCCCGAGCCCCCGGTGCTACCGCCCGAGCCCCCGGTGCTACCGCCCGAGCCGCCGGTGCTACCGCCCGAGCCCCCGGTGCTACCGCCCGAGCCCGCAGCACCGCCGCTGCCCGCGGCTCCACCGCTGCCCGCGGCTCCACCGCTGCCCGCAGCGCCGCCCGAGCCACCGGACCCGCCCGTGGTGGCTCCGCCCGAGCCACCGGACCCACCCGTGCTGGCTCCGCCCGAGCCACCGGTTCCGCCCATCGAGCCGCCGGCGCCCGCTGCGCCTGGGTCTTCGATCGCGTCGCGGTCGACCTTGGCGATGATCGAGCACCCGAGCAACGGCAACGTGACGACACCAACGACCCCCATCCGGATGAACCGCGCGCGCATGGCGCTCACGCTATCACCGCTCGACGAAGTCGAACACCTCGCGGAGCACCCGCGCGCCCTCGTGGCCCAGCTCGCCGTGGGTCGCACCGGGGAGCTCCCAGTAGCGGGACGGTACGCCGGCCCGGTCGTAGTGCTCTGCCGCCAGCCGATAGGTGCGCTGGTACTCGCGGCCCCCACGCAACACCGCGAGCCGATCCAGCCGCCGCACCCGGTCGAACACCGGAGGCTCGGGCGCGCTCATCAGCACCGCGCGGCGATAACGCCCGGGGTAGAGCCACGCCAGTGACTCGGCGCGCGCCGCCCCTTCGGAGTAGCCGACGATGGTGACGCTGGATGGGTCGAGCTCTCGGCCCAGAGATCTTCCCACCGAGCGGACGGCCCGCGCGATTCGGTAGTCGATGAAGCGGATGTCGTTGCCCCAGCGGTGGCGCCCGGGTTGCCCATCGCAACCGAGCTCACCATGAAGCGCGATCAAGGTTGCGTGGCGCTGAACGCCCGGCGCCCAGTCGGCCACCGTGCTCGCGTCGCTGCAAAACCCGTGCAGGTAGATCACGACCCGCCGCGAATCGGTGTCGGCCGGGGCCACGCGCGCCGGGGCTTCGCCCGACACCGGGACGAACCTCAGCGAGGGGTGCGTGGCAGCGACGGGGGGCGGCGCGGGCGGCGGCGCCGGCGGCGGGGCTGCCGCCGCCGGTTCGGCCTGGGGAAACGAGGCGGGGGGCTCGCTGGCGGCCGAGGCCGGCAGGCGTTTCCAGGCGGCGGCCGCGATGGCTGCGCCGCAAAGCACGCCCAGGGCCAGGGTTCGCCGCATGCAAGGCATTTTGGCACGGCGCCCCCCAGGACGCCGCTTTTCGGCAGTCAGCCGTGGGCAACGACCCGGTTCCGCCCCTGGTGCTTGGCCTCGTACATCGCCGTGTCGGCAGCGGCGAGCAACGCATCGGGCGCCGGATAGGCGTGCTGGGGGCCAGCGACGGCCATCCCGATGCTGACCGTGATGTGTTGGCTTCCCTCGAGCGGCAAAGACAGGCCGGCAATGTGGGCCCGCAGGCGCTCGGCCAGAATGTGCGCGTTTTCGTCGGTGACGGAGCGCGCGACAATCACGAACTCGTCCCCGCCGAAGCGCGCGAGCAGGTCTTCCGGTCGCAGCACCCGCTGCATGGCGGCCGCGACCACGCGCAGCACTGCGTCACCCACGTGATGGCCATGGGTGTCGTTGATCTGCTTGAAGTGGTCGAGGTCCACCAAGAGCACCGCGACCGTGTCCGAATGGCGCTGGGCGAACGAGATCTCGGTGGCCAGCCGTTCGACCAAGTATCGGCGATTGTGCACCGACGTCAGGGCGTCTTTCACCGTCGAGTCGTACAGGCGCCGAGCGGACTCTTCTTCGAGCTCGTCGGCCAGCGACAGCTTGAGCACGGTGTGCCCCCCGAGCCCGATCCGCGCGCCGTCGCCGACGACCGTGGGCTCGCGGATGCGCCGGTCGCCGACGAAGGTGCCGTTGGTGCTGCCCAGGTCTTCGACCCACACCTGCCCGCCCTGACGAAAGATGCGCGCGTGGGACCACGAGAGGCCCGGATCGTCGAGGACGAAGTCCGCGTTCTCGCCGCGCCCGATGGTCACGCCGTCGTCGTCGACCCGTATCACGCGGCCCAGCGGGTCCCCCCGCAGCACGGTGAGCAGGAAGCGATCACCCCGGGCTTTGACCTCTTCCCGCGCCACGGCCTCGGCGATTTCGGCGATGCTCGGGACCGGGATCTTGGTGGTGCTGATACGACGTGGCCGCCGCGAAGAGCGGCGCGCGAGATCACGCGGACGGCGGCTCGACGGAAACATGACTTCACCCCCAACGATACAAGTCGCATGCCGGCCGGCGAGCGTCCACGCAAACTGGGTGGTTTCGCTGCGGTGGGCCGGCGGGCCGCTGGCACGAGCGCGCAACAATTGCAGGTGACCTTTTCGAAGCTGCCAGAGTTGCCGCGAAAGCGTCACCAGCGACGGCCGGGCGGGGCGTTCTTCAACACTGCATCTCCGTGCACCTCTTCGTTGGGGATGCCGGCCGAGAGCTCGTCGTACAGCTTCTTCATGCGACGGAACTCGTCGGGCCGCTTCTCGGTCAGAGTCGTGCGCTCTTTCGGGTCCTTCACCACGTCGTACATCAGCCACCGCTCGTCGTCGCCACGAGCGATCAACTTGAGATCGCCATCGATGATCGCGCGCCGGCGATCTTGCAGGTTGTCCCGGGACAGATCGGCGACGATGGGCCGAGGCGGCAGCGAGCTGCCGAACAGCTCGCTCACCAAGCTCTGGCCACGGAGCGGCGGCGTGACCTCGACGCCCATCAAGTCGAGGATGGTCGGGGCCAGGTCGATGTGACTGCGCGGCGTGTGGATGCGGCGCGGCGCCGCGCCGGGCACCAGGAACAAGAGCGGCACGTGGATCAACGACTCCCACAGCTCGTAGCCGTGTCGGATTTGCCCGTGCTCGCCGAAGCACTCGCCGTGATCGGCGCTCACGATCACGGCGGTGCGCTTGCCCCAGGGCTGCTTCTCGATCCAGGCGATCAGGTCACCGACTGCGCGATCGGTGAACCAGATCTCGCCGTCGTAGCGGTCACGGGGCTCTTCGCCGAAGTCGGGAGCGTCGTCGTGCTCGATGTACTCGTGGTGCGGATCCATGAAGTGGAAATAGGCGAACATCCGGCGCTGGCCCCCGGGGTCGGCGTTCTTCGCCAGCATGCGCTTCGCGGCGGCAGTCAGCCGCTCGCTGGTCGGCTTGGGCTCCGGGTCGTCGTAGATGGTGCCCGGCAAGATGGCGTAGTCGTCGAAACCCTGCTGCATCGACTTGTTGTAGAAATAGGAGTGGGCGTGGGTGGCCACCGCACGGTGGCCTGCGGCCTTCAGGCGCTCGCCCAAGAACAGGTTCTCGGGGTACCACTGCGTGAAGAAGTAGCCGTTGCGCGGCATCTCGCTGGCATATTTCCCGACCAGAAGCGGCGCCGCCGAGCGCGCCGTCACGCTCGAGAGCGAGTAGGCACGGGTGTAGCTCACGCTCCGCTTCTCCAGCGCCGTGAGCCGAGGCGCGGTCTTCCGACGGTACCCGGCCCACGGCATGTCGGCGCGCATGCTGTCGATCAAGATCAACACCACGTTCAGCGCCTCGCGGGCGGGGGCGGGCGGGGCGGCGTCGGGCTCTGGGGGCACGCTCGACGGCAGCGCGGCGACCGATGCGGCCGGGGCCGGCGCCGCTGCGGCGTCTGTCTGCGCGCCAGCCGTGCTCTGGCTGGTGCTGCACCCGCTTGCCAGCCCGGCCAGAAGCAGAGCCATGGTCCGGCGCATGCTCACCACTCGAAGACCGCGTAGCTCTCGACGGGCGTGCGGTTCATCAGGCCGTCGATGAAGATCAGGGTGGCGCTGGTGTCCGGCTCGTCGCCGGGTGGCAGGCCGCCTGCGTAACGGACGCTCGCGCCATCGGTGTGCAAATGACGCAACTCGCCGGGGACGGGCTTGCCTTCGGCCCAGGGCCCCAAGAGCTCACGGCACTTGGCGTCGCCGATGTGACCCACCACTTGCGTGAGCCCGCCCGGCAGGCGCCGTGGGTCGAACCGCCGCCCGAGCGCGCTCGAGGCGTCGTGACCTTGGCTCTTCGGCAAGTCGGGGTGCGCTGGGCGGTGATAGAGCATGCCACCGCCCTCACCCCGGGCGAAGCTCCCCGGTCGGTGCAGCGCAGTGATCTCGAGGGCGCCACCGGCGTGGCGCGCGACTGCGGTATCGAGCGCACCGTTCAGCGCTCGCGCTGCCTGACGCGCGTCGCACCCCTCCGCCGCGCCGACCGCCGCCAGGTGCTCGCGCGTCACTCCGGCGTGACAGAACAGCAGCCGCGCGCTCGGCGCGTAGGCCAGGGGCAGCCGCTGCGCACGGAGCAACGCCCACACCAGATCGCGCTGGGCCGAGCAGAACGCCGAGAAATCCCTCGCGGCCACTTCGGCCGTGGCAAGGCTGGGGTACGCCTGGCACAGCGCGCGTTCGGCCGCGGGATCCGGCTCGCCGTTGCGATAGGCGGCGACCGCCTGCGCGTGCACCCGGTCGAACGTGGCGTCGTCGAATGGCGCGAGCTCGCCCACGCGCGCCAGGTCGTGATTGCCGGCGATCAAGGTCACTTGGTCGGCCGGGTGGCTCGCCAGCCAGATCGCGATCGCCAGGCCGTCGCGCGCGGCGCTCTCACGCTGATCGCTGCCGCCGAAATCGAAGTGGTCGCCGATCGACACCAGCTCGACGTCACTCGCCAGCCAACCGTCGGGGCCGAGCAGCCCGTGTCGATCGAGCACGCGCAAGAACACGGCCAGCGGGGCTTGCGGGTCTCCCACCGCGACCCGTCGCGGCCGCGCCCGCCCCTCGGCGGGGCGGGGTGTCCAAGGCTCGGAGGCGAGATCCCGAGCGCGGCGTTCGGCAAGCGCGGCGCGCACGGCGCGAAGGTTATCCGTTGCTCGGCGCTATGCAATCGATGCAGAGCCGAGCAGCGGCCGTCAGCGTTCGGGGCGGCAGGTCAGCCAGAATTCGCGGTCTTTTGCTGGGCACGGACGCTGCAACGGTGCCCCTGGCTGGAGGTGCACATGCGCGGGCGTTTCATCGTCGTGGTCGGGGTGGTCATCGGCGGAGTCGTGGCATGTGGGGGCGGCGATGACGCCGAGCTGTTCGGCAGCGGCGGGTCGGGTACCGGCGGGGCCGCCACCGGCGGCAGTGCGGGCACCGGCGGCGGCGTCAGCGGCGGAGCCGGTGGCGCGGCCGGCAGCAGCGGCGGCGGGCCCAGCGGCGGCAGCGGTGGCACCACCGGCGGCAGCGGTGGCGGGCCCAGCGGCGGCAGCGGTGGCACCACCGGCGGCAGCGGTGGCGGGCCCAGC
>JAKLKA010000018.1 GCA_023150915.1 Polyangiaceae bacterium | reverse complement strand
GCGGACACCAGGTGAGGAACGCGCCCGTGTTCCGCGCTTCCTGTCCGCCACGCGGACACCAGGTGAGGAACACGCCCCGTGTTCCGCGCTTCCTGTCCGCCACGCGGACACCAGGTGAGGAACACGCCCGTGTTCCGCGCTTCCTGTCCGCCACGCGGACACCAGGTGAGGAACACGCCCCGTGCTCCGCGCTTCCTGTCCGCCACGCGGACACAACCTGAGGAACACGCCCCGGGGAACGCGGCCCCTCACCCGGCGTCGCGCGCGCACTCCGCGCGCCGCGCGCCACGCGCCACGCGGACCAACGGCACCCACCGCGTCACCGCGCCGGCTCCCCTTCCCCACGCGCCACGAACACCGCCGCCGCCAGGTCGCCGGTCACGTTCAACGTGGTCCGACACATGTCGAGGAAGCGGTCCACTCCCAGGATCAGGCCGATGCCCTCGACCGGGATCTTCAGCATGCCCAAGATCATGGCGATCACGGGCAGCGAGCCGGCCGGAACGCCCGCCGTGCCGATGCCCGCCAGGATGCAGATCACCACCACCAGCACCTGCTGGCCAAAGCTGAGCGGCACCGCGTAGACCTGAGCCAAGAACAGCACGGTGACGCCCTCGAAGAGCGCGGTTCCGTTCTGGTTCATGCTGCTGCCGGCGGTGAGCACGAAGCGGCTGACGTGGCGCGGCAGCTTCAGGTTGTGCTCGGCCACCTCCAGCGCGGCAGGCAGCGAAGCGTTGCTCGAGGCGGTGGAGAACGCCGTGACCATCGCCAGGCGCGACGAGCGGAAGAACTCCCGGGGGCTGCGCCCGCCGAACAGCTTCACGCTCAGCGAATAGACCACGAACATGTGGAGCGAGAGGCCGAACAGCACCACCACCACGTACATCCCGATCACACGGAGCAGGTCGAGCCCCAGGCGCGAGCCCGAGGTGAACATCAAAGCGAACACCCCGAGCGGGGCCAGGCGGAGCACGCCGTGGATGATGCGCATGCTCACGTCGTACAGGCCGGTGATGGCCTCTTTGAGCCGCGCAGCCCCCTCGGTCTTGGTCAGCGCCAGTCCCGTACCGAAGATCAGCGAGAACGCGATCACCGCCAGCATGTCGCCGTTGGCAGCGGCCTTGATGGCGTTGTCGGGGAAGAGTCCGATGATCAGCGCCACCGGCGACCCATCCGTCGGGGCTGCCGCGGCCTTCAGCGTCGCAGCCTGCGCCCCGAGCGCCAGCCCCGCCGTCGACACGCCGCGCCCCGGACCAATCACGTTCACCAGGGTGATGCCGATGGTGACCGCGATGGCCGAGACCACCACGGTATAGCCGAGCATGCGGCCGCCAAGCCGGCCGAGGTGTGACAGGTCGAGCTCGCACACGCCCAGCACCAGCGCCGAGAAGAGCAGCGGGATGACCAGCATGAACAGCAGCCGAAGGAAGATCTGCCCGACCGGAACCGCGGCGTAGTCGGTGAAGACGCGCACCCAGCGCGCGTCGTGGGCGAACGCATTGGCCGCCAGCCCCAGGCCCGCGCCCAAGGCCAAGCCCACGAGCATGGCGCGGTGGTTCGTCACGGCCTCCCATAGCTCGAATCGCTGCCAGCGACGACCGGGTTCGTGCCAGAGTGCGGGATCCTCGACGGCGACCGTAGTGCTAACCTCCCGGCCATGGCCCAGGTGCAGATCGTCAGCTCGGCCGAGCCGCCGGCCCCCGCGGGGAACACCGTCGCATGACCCGCGCTGACCTCTTGATCGTCAACGCCGCCGAGGTGGTGACCTGCGCCGGCTTCTCGGATGCCCCGGCGCGTGGCGCCGACCAGAGCGTGGTGCGGATCGTGCGCGACGGCGCGGTGGCCATTGCCGACGGGCGCATCTTGGCCGTGGGGGCCAGTGATCGCCTGCGCCGCGAGCACCATGTGGGGGAAGACCAGATCATCGACGCGGCGGGCGGCATCGTGCTGCCGGGTTTCGTCGACTGCCATACCCACCTGGTGTTCGCGGGCGACCGCGCCATCGAGTGGGAGCAGCGCATGCAGGGCAAGCCCTACCTCGAGATCCTGAAAGAGGGTGGCGGCATCCTGAGCACCGTGAAGAAGACCCGCGCCTCGGCCATCGGTGCCCTGGTGACGGGCGCGGTGCGCTGGGCGACGGCGTGCATGGAGCACGGCACGACCACGCTCGAGGCGAAGAGCGGGTACTGCCTGGACCGCGAGGGCGAGCTGCGTCTGCTCGATGTGGCGCGCACCGTCCAGAGCGAACTGCCAATCAGCATCGTCAGCACCTTCCTCGGTGCCCACGTGGTGCCGCCCGAATTCAAGCAGAACCGGACCGGCTACCTCGAGCTGCTCGACGCGCTGATGGTCGAGATCCGGGAGCGGCAGCTGGCCACCTTCGTCGACGTCTTCTGCGAGCAAGAGGCGTTCACCCTCGACGAGACCGAGCGCATCTTGATCCGCGCCAAGAGCCTGGGGTTCGGTCTGAAGCTCCATGCCGAGCAGTTCACTTCGAGCGGCGCAGCAGCGCTGGGCGCCCGGCTGGGCGCCGTCAGCGTCGACCACCTGGAGCACGTCGACGACGCCGCGATTGCGGCCCTGGCCGGGGCGCCGCGCCCGCCGGTGGGCGTGCTCTTGCCAGGGGTGCCCTTCCACCTGGCTCAGACCGATCACGCGCCGGCACGCCGGCTGATCGAGGCGGGCGTGCCGGTGGCCATCGCCACCGACCTCAATCCGGGGTCGTCATTCACGCCCTCGATTCCGATGTGCATCGCGCTGGCCTGCCGGTCACTGAAGATGACCGCCAGTGAGGCCGTGGTGGCTTGCACCATCAACGCGGCCCACGCCCTCGGGCGCGGCGCCCAGATCGGCAGCCTCGAGCCCGGCAAGCGCGCCGACGTGATCGTGTGCGACGTGCCGGACCATCGCTGGCTGGGCTACGCCTTCGGCCAAAACCCCGTGCGCGCGGTGGTGGTGGCAGGCGAGCGCGTGTTCGACTAAGCGGGCGACGCGGTCGTGACCGATTCCGCGGCGGCGGCGCGTGTCGCTGGCTCGGGCCCGGGTGGCGCAGGGCGCGCCCGGCGCACCTCGCCCCAGATCTGCTTGCCCAAGATCGCTGCCGCGGCGTTCACCCCCGACGCCATGGCGCCCGCAATGCCGTGGCCGGTGATCAGGCTCGCCCCGCACAGATACAGCCCCTCGATCTCGGTCTTGGGGCCGGGCCGCCGCCACAGGAACTGCTCGGGCACCAGCGCCAGGCCGTACGAGGTGCCACCGGTCGAGAGCGTGTAGCGGGTGTGGGTGAGCGGCGTGGCCGTCTCTTCGAACACGATGTGCTGCCGCAGCCCCGGGAAGACCCGCTCGGCAGTGGTGAGCAGCGCGTCGGAGTAGGCCCGCTTCTTCGCGAGGTACACCGGGTTGTCCCGATACTTCCCGGTGACGACGTCGACCTCGCTCACCCCCCAGGCCTCGGGTGCGCTGGGCGCGAGGCCCATGACCTGCAGGTTCACCATGCCGGGCGGCGCGACCCGGGGGTTTTCTGGATCCTTCAGCGAGGCGATGGAGACGTAGGCCATCGGCTCGCGCGAGATGCGGCCCGCGCGCGGGTCGGCGTAGGCGCCCTCGAGATCGGTGCTGCCGTAGATCCAGTAGTTGGTGTTGCGCGTGCGCCCGGCCAGCGCCTCGCGCTGGACGCCGAGGTAGATCATGCCCAGCGCCGGAGCCATCTCCCAGCGCTGCACCTTGCGGAGCGTCTTCTGCGAGACCACGTCGGGGCCCAAGAGCTCCAGATAGAGCTTCTTGATGTCGCTGCCCGCCACTACGCGGCCGGCGCGGATCTCGCGCTCGCCCAGGTGCTTGTTGGTGACTCGCACGCCGACCGCCCGCCCCCCCTCGACCAAGATGCGGCTGACCCGCGTCGAGAGCAGGATCTTGCCGCCGTGCCGCTCGAGGGCCTCGGCCAGCCGATCGCTCATCACCTGCCCGCCGCCCTCGGGATAGAACCCGCCCTCGTCCAGGTAGTGAAGCATCAGCCCGGCGTGCAAGGCGAGCGAAGCGCGGCTGGGGGGTTCGGCATAGTCGCCGCTTTCGGCGGCCAAGACGGTGCGAAGCTCGGGATCACGCGTGCAGCTGTCGAGGAATGCGCCCAGCGTCCCGGTGCCGTAGCGCAGCAAGAGCGGCGAGCTCAAGAGCACCCCGGGCAAGCGGCTCGGTCGCGAGAGCGCCGGCTCGAGCTTCTTCTGCTGCTGCAAGAACGCGACGTAGCGGTCGATGCCGGCGCGCTCGGACGGGAAGGCGTCGAGCAACCGCAACCGGTAGCGTTCGATGCCACGCGGCACGCCGAACTCGCGCTTCGGCAGGACCACGGTGTCGAACGCGTCGGGGTCCATCGGACGGAAGCGCACCGGATCGGCCCCCGCCGCCGCCAGAACCCGCGGAAACAGCCCGCCTTCGCACTGACCGATGTAGTGCAGGCCGACGTCGAACTCGTAGCCGGGGCGCTTGAAGATGGTGGCGTTCCCGCCCGGCACGTAGTGTTGATCGACCAAGAGCACGCCGAGCCCACGCTGGGCGAGCAGCGCCGCGGTGGTGAGCCCGCTGATCCCGGCCCCCACCACGATCACGTCCCAACGGTCTCGGTCGAGCCTGCGGAAGCGGTCCGGCGTCGCCATGGCGCCGAGGCTAGCATCAAGTTGGTGCGCACGCCGGGCGCGAAAATGTTCTAGCCTCCGGCCGCGTGGAAGAGAGCCCCGACTCGCTACAGCGCCCCTCGAGCGTGAAACGACCACGCGAATGGCACCGCGCCAGCGCCTGCGAGATGCGTGCCGCGCTCGACTCGGGCGCCCTCTCGAGCCGGGAGCTGGTTCGAGCACACCTGGACCGGATCGCGGAGATCGATCCCGAGATCCGAGCGTTCACCGAGGTGTTCCGCGACGCCGCGCTCGAGCGGGCCGATCGCCTGGATGACGAGCGGCGCGCGGGCACGCTGCGCGGGCCGCTGCATGGCCTGCCGGTGAGCGTCGAAGAGTCGTTCGACTTCGAAGGTCGAGCCACCACCCTGGGCCTGGTGGCTCGCCAGTCGAGCTCGGCCCCGCGGGATTCGCTCTGGGTGCGGGCCCTGTCGAACGCGGGCGCCATCGTGCTCGGCCGCACCAACCTGCCGCAGCTCTTGCGCTCGGTCGAGAGCGACAACCCACTCTTCGGTCGCACCTCGAACCCCTTCAGCCCGCGGCATGCCGCGGGGGGCCAGGCCGCGGCGCTGGGCGCCGGCCTGTCGCCGCTGGGGTTCGCCAGCGAGGGGCGCGTGGCCGCTCACTTCTGCGGCGTCGCGGCGCTCACCCCCACGCGGGGGCGGCTGTCGCACTCGGCCCCGTGCTCGCTCATTGCGCGCTCTGCCGGCGACCTCGAGCTCGTGCTCGACGCGCTGCCGGCGGCGACGCTGGCCGAGCTCGACCCCCGCATTCCCCCACTGCTCGACCCGCCCGCCTTGCCGCTCCGCGGTGTCACCGTGGGGGTGGTGCACGATTTCGGATTGCTCGCGCCGTCCAGCGCGCTGATCGGCGCCCTCGAGCGGGCCGGCGACGCCCTTCGAGCCGCCGGCGCCCGCGTCGAGCCGTGCATGCTGCGCGATCTCGAGCCGCTGTTCTTCGCCGCCGTCGAGCGCGAGCTGGCCGACGGCGCCCAGCCCTTGATCGAGGCGCTCGCCGGCGAGCCCGTTGCCGAGTCGCTGCGCACGCTTCACAAGCTGGCGCGCGTTCCCCGCGCTGTGCGCGCGGGCCTCGAGAAGATGGCGCGGCTGGCCGGCGATCCCGAGACCGCGCGGGTGATCGCCGCCATCGACGAGAAGTCGGCAAGTGAGTATCGAGCGCTCGGCGAGCAGATCGACGCGCTGGGCCGCACGCTGCTCGAGGGCTGGCAGACTGCGGGGCTCGCCGCCATTCTGTGCCCGCCCTACGCGACCCCCGCGGTGCCCCACGGGCAGTCTGCCGACTTCGCGATCGCGAGCTGCTACAGCTTGCCCTGGACCGCGGCCGGGCTGCCGGCGGGCGTGGTTCCGGTCACGCGCGTGCACGGGGCCGAGGCGCGCCGCGATCGGGTCAAGGGGCAGCTCGGGCGGCTCGCTCGCCGCATCGACGAGCAGAGCGCCGGGCTGCCGGTGGGGGTGCAGCTGGTGGCGCCACCGTGGCGCGAGCGAACGCTCGTTGCGCTGATGGCCGCCATCGAACGCAACGTCTCGGGCGACGTGGACTATCCGCGGACCCCGGTGTGGTGAGCCCATGAGCTGGTGGTCTTTCGAGCGCCGCTGGCTCGCCGTCATCTGGCAGACCCTCTTGCCGAGCGGCACCCCCGGCGGGCTCGCGCTCGGCGCGCGCGACGTGCCCATGGATCGCTTCCTGGACGAGCTTCTGGCCTGCGCGCCGCGCCGGGTCACTCTGGGCGCGCGGCTGTGCGTCTGGCTCTTGACCTTCTGCCCCTTGTTCGTGATCGGCAGGCCTCGGACGTTCCCGGCGCTGGCGGAAGAAGAGCGGCGGGCCGTGCTGGCAAAGCTCGGCCAAAGCGACGTCTACCTGGTGCGTGAGCTGCCGACGTTGTTCAAGATGCTGGGTGCCCTGGGCTTCGCCGGGCTGCCGGCGGTTCAAGCCGAGATGGGCCTCGCCGTGCGGGACTCGAGCGCGCCGGACTGGGCCGGGGAGCCCAAGCCATGAGCGGCGCCATCGTCGAGCTCGGCGACGTACGCGACCAGGCTCGGGTCGAAGACGCCGCCGACGTGGTGATCATCGGCACCGGTGCCGCGGGCGCCACGGCAGCGCGAGTGCTGACCGAGGCGGGGCTCGACGTGGTGATGTTCGAAGAGGGCGCGCACGTGCGGCAAGAGCAGCTGCGCAGCGACATGTGGTCCAGCTTCAAGCACGTCTGGCGCGATCTGGGCTTCCAGGTGGCCAGCGGCCGCGCGTTCACCCCGGTCTTGCAGGGCCGCTGCGTGGGCGGCACCACGACCATCAACGGCGCCATCATCCACCGCATGCCCGAGAAGATCTGGGCCCGGTGGCGCGACGAGTTCGGGCTCGGCGGCGCCCTGCCCTACCCCGAGCTCGAGCGCATCTGGGACGTCCTCGACCGTGAGCTGTTCGTCGGTCCGGCACCCGAGAGCGTCCTGGGGAAGAACAACTCCCTGATGCGCACCGCGACCGAGCGGCTGGGCATCGCGGGCAACTTGATCCGCCGCAACGTCAGCGGCTGCGAGGGCAGCGCGCACTGCAACCAGGGCTGCCCCACGGGGCGCCGCCAGAGCATGAACGTGTCGTACGTCCCGCGATCCGTGGCGGCCGGCGCCCGCGTGTACGCCACCTGTCCTGCCCGCTCGCTGATCACGCGGCGCGGCCGGGCCGCCGGCGTCGTGGGGCAGTTCCGCGACCCGCTGACCGGCGCGCGCGGTCCCGAGGTGGTGGTGCACGCTCGCCGCGCGGTGCTGCTCGCGGCCAGCGCCATCCAGACGCCCCTCTTCCTGGCGAAGAATCGGATCGGCGTCGGCGCGGGGGTGCTGGGCAAGCGCCTGCAGGCCCATCCCGGAACCGCCGTGGTCGGCGTCTTCGACGCGCCCGTCGAGATGTACCGCGGCGCGACCCAGGGGTACGAGAGCGTGCACTACTGGGACGAGCGCATGAAGTTCGAGACCGTGGCCATGCCGCCCGAGCTGGCCATGGCGCGGCTGCCGGGGCTCGGCCCCGAGCTGATGCGTGAGCTCGCCCAGTATGCGCACCTCGCGGTGTGGGGCGTTCAGGTCCGGGCCGAGGCCCACGGCTCGGTCCGGGCCGGCCTCTTCGGCGGCACGCACATCGCCTACGACATGACCGACGCCGACATCCGCGTGCTCAAGCTGGGTGTGCGGCGTCTGACCGAGATGATGTTCGCCGCCGGCGCCCGTCAGGTGCTCCCCGGCGTGCACGGCCTGCCCCACGCCATCTCCAGCGTGGACGAGCTTTCGCCCCTGTTCGACGCCCCCGACGACCCGCGCCTGTTCCACACCATCGCGGCTCACCTGTTCGGCACCGCGCTGATGGGCGGGTCGGCCTTCAACAGCGTGGTGGGGCCCCGCTTCGAGACCCACGACCTCCCGGGCCTGTTCGTCATCGACTCTAGCGTGTTCCCCACCAACATGGGGGTGAACCCGCAGCACAGCATTTGCGCGCTTGCGTGGCTGGCGGCCGAGCGGCTGGTGTGAGCTCGGCCGAGCATGCTAGGAAGGGCGGCCGTGACGTCGCCCGTCGAGCTTCTGGTCGTGAAGAGCGTGCGTGCCGTCGATCCCGCGCTGGGGCTGGACGCCGAAGTCGATCTGGTGATCGAGCACGGGCGCATCACCGCGCTGGGTGCCGGCGCCGGCCCCCAGCCCGCCAAGAGCGAGCGCGCCCGGGTGGTCGACGGCTCGGGCAAGTGGGTGCTGCCCGCGTTCGTCGACCTGCACGCGCACCTGCGCGAGCCGGGCCAAGAGTACAAGGAAGACATCCGCACCGGGCTCGCGGCGGCGGCAGCCGGCGGCTACGCCCACGTGTGCGTGATGCCCAACACCAAGCCGGTGAACGACACCCGTGCGGTCACCGAGATGATGCTGCGCCGCGCCGCCGAGGTGGGCGGCCCGCGGCTGCACCCCATTGGCGCCATCACCGTCGGCCAGAAGGGCAAAGAGCTGACCGAGATGGCCGAGCTCCGCGAAGCCGGCGCGGTGGCGGTCAGCGACGACGGCGTCTGCGTGATGTCGAGCGCCGTGATGCGGCGCGCCCTGGAATACGCCAAGACCTTCGACCTGCCGGTGATCCAGCATGCCGAGGACCACGAGCTGACCGCCGGCGCCGACATGCACGAGGGCGCGGTCAGCGCTCGGCTGGGGCTTCGGGGCTGGCCCCGGGTCGCTGAAGACGTGATCGTGGCCCGCGACCTGCTCCTGGCCGAGTACACCGGGGCGCGCTACCACCTGGCGCACGCCTCGACGCTGGGCTCGGTGCGCCTGATGCGCGAAGCCAAGAGCCGGGGGCTCGCCGTGACCGCCGAGGTCACTCCGCACCACCTGCTGCTCACCGACGCGGCCGTCATCGGCTACGACACGTTCTGCAAGGTCAACCCGCCGCTGCGCGAAGAGGCCGACATCGAGGCGCTGCGCGCGGCGCTGGCCGACGGCACCATCGACGCCATTGCCACCGACCACGCGCCCCACACTTCGCTCGAGAAGGACTGCGAGTTCTCGTACGCGAAGCCGGGAGTGATCGGCCTCGAGCTGTGCTTCGGGCTGCTCCTCGGGCTGGTGGGCAAAAATGGGCTCACGCTGGGGCGGCTGATCGACGCGCTCTCCACCCGGCCGGCGCGCATTGCTGGCCTCGACGCGCCCACCCTGCGCGAAGGCGCGCTGGCCGAGCTGACCCTGGTCGATCCCGAGGCGCGCTGGTCCCCGGCACGCGGCTCGCTGCGCTCGAAGAGCGACAACACGCCGTTCTGGGGTCGCGAGCTGTGCGGCCAGGTGCTCTGCACGCTGTCCGCGGGGCGGGTGGTCTTCGACCGGTCAGGGGCAGACCGATGAGCGCCACGCGCCGGGCCCACCTCGCGCTGGCGGACGGCACGCTGTTCGAAGGCGAAGCCTTCGGGGCCGAGGGGGCGTCCACCGGCGAGGTGGTGTTCACCACCGGCATGACCGGCTACCAAGAGGTGCTGACCGATCCGAGCTACACCGGGCAGATCGTCACGATGACGGCGCCGCAGATCGGCAACACCGGCATCAACCAGGAAGACGACGAGGCCGTCGGCTGCCGGCCGCAGGTGGCCGGTTTCGTGGTGCGCGACGCGAGCCCGATCGCGTCGAACTGGCGCTCGAAAGAGACGCTGAACGCCTACCTGGCCCGCCACGGCGTGGTCGCCATCGGTGGCGTCGACACCCGACGGCTCACGCGCATCATCCGTGACCGCGGCGCGCAGAACGGCGCCATCGGCACCGAGCCGCCCGACGTGCTGGTCGACCGCGCCCGGCGTGCGCCCAGCATGGAGGGGCTGGATCTCGCCGCTCGCGTGACCCCCCAGGCGCCCTACGACTTCACCGAGGGCTCCGGCGAATGGAACGTGCTGCCCGCTCCCAAGGGCGGCGACCGCCCCCGGGTGGTGGCGATGGATTTCGGCGCGAAGCGCAACATCTTCCGTTGTCTGGTCGAGTCGGGCTTCAACGTCACGGCCGTGCCCGCAACCACCAGCGCAAAGGACATCCTCGCGCGCTCGCCCGACGGCATCTTCCTGTCCAGCGGCCCGGGCGACCCGGCGGCAGTCACCTATGCCATCGCGACCATCCGCGAGCTCTTGGGCAAGAAGCCGATCTTCGGCATCTGTCTGGGTCACCAGCTCTTGTCGCTGGCGCTCGGCGGGCGCACCTACAAGCTCAAGTTCGGCCACCGCGGTCTGAATCAGCCGGTCAAAGATCTGACCACCGGGCGGGTCGAGATCACCACCCAGAATCACGGCTTCGTGGTCGACATCGACTCGCTGGCGGGTCGCGCGCGGTCGACGCACGTGCACCTGAACGACGGCACCAGCGAAGGGCTGGAAGCGCCCGAGGCCCGCGCCTTCAGCGTGCAGTACCACCCCGAGGCGGCAGCCGGCCCCCACGACGCGCTCTACCTGTTCGAGCGCTTCCGGCAGATGATCGGCAGCTGAGCGCGTGCGCCGGTTTCTCTGCTTGGCCGCGCTGGTCGCCGCCGCGGGCTGCATGACGGTGTTTCCGGTGTCGGCCACGGGCAAGGGCTGCGCCGGCGAGGCGGCAGACTATTACCCGGCACGCGACGTGGTGCGCCGGCGGGCAGCCCGCGAGCTCGACTGCAGCGGGCCCATCGCGGTGACCGCCCTCTCGGACACGCGGCTCACCGCCAGCGGTTGCGGCCAGACGCTGACCTACGAGTGCGAAGCCGACGCGGTCTCGGGCTGCAGCCTGGACGACGCGGCGGAGCGCGAGGGCTGCCAGGCCCTGGAGCCTCAGTGAGCCCGGCGCCCGACCGCCGCCACGGAGCACCCCGCGTGGTCGAGCCCGCGCGCTCGGATGTCGAGCAGCTCGGCGCGAGAGTCGCCCGTGACGCCCACGCGGAGCTTCACCGAGCCGGAGCTGGAGCCGGAGATCGCGCCGCCCACCTGGAACCACTCGTAGTCTTCGCTGAGCGTGAAGCTGTCGGACGCGGACAGCTCGCTCGACGAGACGTCGACCTTTCCCGAGCCGGCGACCAGCACCTCGACCGAAACTTCGTCGCTGCTGCTGTCGGCGACCAGCGGAATCACCACGCTGCCGCCGCCGGGCCCCAGCTCGAAACCGACGCTGTCGGCGGTGATGCCGGTGGTCCGCCGTGCTTTCCCGCTGGTGGTACACCGGTCGGACCCCAAACACGCGCGGTCGAGCAGGCGCGGATCGCCCGGGCCGGCGTCATGGAAATCGAAGCACGCGCTGCACACCACCACGCCGAGCAGCAGCCCCACGCGACGCCGCCGCTCAGCCACCGAGCACCACCGTGAAGTCGACGTGCAGCGCACCGTAGTCGTAGTCGCGGCCCAGTGCCCCCGGGGGGTCCGCCGGCGCCAGCGTGTACCCCAAGGTCGAGCCCAGGTACCAGACCGGCGGCGCGTCGCTCACGCGGAAGTACGCGCCCAGCTTGCCGCCGTACTCCAGCACCGTCTGCGACCGCCCGTCGCCTTGCACCGAAAGCGTGCCCTGCAACATCCCCAGCTCGGGCCCCAAGAGCAGCGTGGTGGTCGCGCTGGGCTGAAGCACGAGCGAGATCTCGGTGCCCGCTCGAACCACAGTCTGTCGCAAGGTGGGCGCCTCGGACGACGGGGACGCCGTGCCCCGGCCGATGCCGACATAAGCGCCGAGCGCCACGCGGCCCGCGACCACGCCGGCACCCGCCAGCACCAGCTCCGCGCGCGAATCGAGATCATAGCCGTCGGCCTCGAGGACTTCATCGTGTGCGCTGGGCCGCAGGAACCCGACGCCGAGCCCCGCGCGGAGCAGAAACGTGTGCTCGACGCGTTGCTTGGTTTCGGGCCGGGCTTCGTCCTCGACGGGCGGTGGCGGCGGCGGCGCAGGCGCCTGCCACGCCGGGGGCGGATAGTCCGTCCACCCGACGGGCGGCGTGGCCGCCGTGGGAGGCGGAGCCCCGGCTTGCAGCAGCAACGCGACGCACAGCACCCCCAGTGACGTAGCACTCGCGGCCCGCGCGCACCACCGCCACCTGGCCGAGCTCGGGGTCGAAGACAAGCTCGGGATCAGACATGCGCGTCACGGCACGCTGCCGGCGGCGGATCGAGCGCTGCCCGGTACCGTGAGCTGGCTCGGGGCCGTGGGGCGCGAGCTCGGGCAAGTCAGCGCACGGCGCCGACGGTCTGCTCGAGCGCCGCCAGCCGCTTCTCGTGATCGTCGACCCGCGGCGCGAGGATGCGCTCTCAGTCGCGCCCGCGGAATGCGCCCCCCCCTACCCCACCACCGCCAGCCGCTTCTTGGCGCGTGCTTCCTCGACCCGCGACTCGTCGTCGTCGTGCTCGACGCGCACGCGCCCCGGATCGACCGGCGGCTCGACGCGCTTTCGCGCGAAGGGCCACGAGGTGGTGATGCCGCCGGCGGCCTTGGCCTGCTTGTCGGCGCGACCGAAGGCGCCGCGGCGCGTGGGCGCCGCCGAGCCCTGGTTGTAGTAGCTCCAGCGCGCGCCCGGATCGCTCACCACCGGCGGGCGCTCGAGGCGGTCTTGGGCCTGGGCCTGACGCGCGGCGACCAGCTCGACCACCTTGCCCACGGCCCTGAGCGCCAGCGGTGCCGGATCAGTGAGCCGGTCGGCCATGGCCTCGATGCCGCGCACGCGCTCCTTCACCGCCGGCGACGGCGCGTTCTTGCCGATGGCGCGCACCAGCGGCATCGCGCCGGCCCCGAGCTGGCGAGACTGCTCGGCCTGGAACCGCAGGTACTCGCTCGAGTGGTCCTTCAGCGTCTCGTAGCCGCGGAAGTTGAGCTCGGCGAACTGCAAGGTCGGCGGGCCGTTCACGGTGCGCAGCTTCTCGTGGGCCAGATCGAACCACTGCTTGATCCCGCCTTCGCCGAAGTGCTTGTAGTCGATGCCGTCGTCCTTCCACAGGTGGAAGTGCTGATAGCTGTAGTTCGACTTGAGCCGCCCGTCGCGGGTGAACTCTTCGTAGAGCTTGGTGCCCGGGCACGGCGTGAGCGGGCCCACCTGATAGAACATCGGCTTGAGATCGACGAAGTAGTCGATGTCCTTCTCGATGTTCTCGGGCGTGTGGAAGTCGAAGCCGAGGATCATCGAGCCGATGGTCTCGATGCCGTGGCGGTGCAGATCGTCGAACAGCTCGGGCGGGCTCTTGCCGCCGTCTCGCTTGCCGAAACCCTCTTTTCCGCAGTCGCCGTCGACCAGGCCCGACTCGACGCCGATCCAGATCCCGCCCACGCCGCACTCTCGCAGCTCTTCGCCCGAGAAGGGCGCCAGCGCCTTGGCCGAGCCGAAGCTGATCCAGCGCACCCCCCAGAGCTCGCGGTCCGCCCGGAGCAGGCGCCCGAGCTCGCGCACGTATTCGGTGTTCAGGAAGATGTCCTCGTCGAACAGGATCACGTTCAGCGTGTCCACCCCCAGCTTGCGCTTGTGGTGACGCATGAAGTCGACCACCTCTGCCGGCTCGGCCACGTAGTACTTCTTGTGCTTGAAGAACGCGCTGGTGTTGCAGAAGTCGCAGGCGTTGGGGCACCCGAGCGAGACCAGAATGGCGGGGATGTTCAGATCGAAGTGCCGCATGCCCGGCAGGTGAAAACGCGCATAGGGCATGTGGTACTGGGTGATGGGCCGATCGAAGGGCGCGTCGCCCAGCACGCGGCGCATGAACTTCACGCCTTCTTCGCGGCACAGGTGGTCGGCGTTCTTCTTCAGAAAGCCGGCATAATCGTTGACGTCGCCCGGCAGCTTGGCGTCCAGCGCCGAGACGCCGTAGCCGCCGATCACGATCTCGCTCTTGGGCGAGTACTTCTTGATGGCCTCGACCATGCGCACCGTGCGTTCCAGGTTGATGGTCTTGAGCTGGATGCCGATGACGTCGTAGCCGTTCTTCAGCTCTTTCAGGAAGTCGTCCCAGCCCGGGTGCTCGAGCACGGTGGCCGGGTTCCGGATGTTCTCCGCGATCAGGTAGAGGCCCCAGGCCGGCAGGTGGCTCTTCAGGTTCGCGATGTCGTGGCCGCGGGCCAGGCGCGACGCGAGCAGATCCATCATGTCCTCGCCCCAGCCGAGGTCGTAGGGCGCGCAGGGATTGGTGAGCAGCACCTTCTTCATCGGGTCATCCTCCGGTTGCGATCTGAGCCGGGGCCACGCGGGCCTCGGGCTTTTGGGCAGCGCTCTGCATGAAGGTTCGGATCACCGGCACGATGCGATCGGGCCGGTCGTCCTGCAAAAAGTGGCTGGCGTCGTCGATCTTCACGCTGGGCGCGTGGTTCGGCAGGCGCCGCTCGAACTCTTCCAAGAACCAGGGCACGAACACCGGATCGCGCATGCCCCAGATCAGCTGGGTGGGGACCTGCCAGCCGTCCAGCTCGGCGCCGATCTCTTGCAGCAGGCGCCAGGTCGGGTGGCGCGGGCTGATGGGGATCTGGCGCACGCTCTTCAGGTGCGCGCGGCGCGACGACCAGGTCGCGTAAGGGTCCAGGTAGCCGCCCATCACCTGCGAGTCGAGCCGCTCGCGGTGGTGGATGCCCGCCGGCAAGAGCGCCTTCACGAAGCCGTTGGCGCCCTGCACGAAGAGCTCGCCCAGGCCGGGGACCTTCAGCGGGTAGAGCATGAGCAGGCCCCAGGGCTTGGGCCTCATCTCGAGCAGGGTCTGGCGCGACGGCAGCGGGAAGCCGGTGGTGTTCATGATCACCAGGCGCTTGACCAGGTGCTTGTTTCGCACCGCCCAGCCCAGACCGATGATCCCGCCCCAGTCCTGGACGACCAGCGTCAGATCCTTCAGCCCCAGCTTCGAGACGAAGCCCGACAGCCGCATGATGTGCGCGCGCATCGAGTAGTCGCCGTGCGGCGGTTTCTCCGAGTAGCCGTAGCCCAGGTGATCGAGGGCCAGGCAGCGATGGTCCGAGCGCAGGTCGCGGATGAAGTGCCGGTAGAGGTACGACCAGGTGGGGTTGCCGTGCAGCATCAAGAGGGGCTCGCCGCGGCCTTCGTCGACGTAGTGCAGGCGCTGGCCGTCGACCGAGACGAAACGGGACTCGAAGGGGAATTCAGGGTGCGTCATCCGGATCACTCCTCCCTGGGGCCCGAGCGATCGGCCGGGAACCAGGTCACCTTGGGGCGCTCGCGCGCCACCGCCTTGTCCGTGCGCGTGCGGGGGTAGCCGAGCGCGATGGACGTCATCACCTTGTAGGGCCAGGCAATGCCCAGCTCGTGCTTCAGCTCGGGCAGCGTGTTCAGCATCTTCACGAAGCCCACGTAGCAAGTGCCCAGGCCGAGCGAGTGGGCCGCCAGCACCATGTTGTGAGCGGCCAGCACCGCGTCGATCAGCGGGTCGCCGATGCTGCGCTTGTCACCCAGGACCAGGATCAGCGACGGCGCATGCAGGAACATGTCCCATTTTTCGCCATGGACCACGGTGTCGATGCCGTGGGCCAGGCGCTGGTCGAAGTTGTTCGGCGTGAGCCGCGCCAGGGCGTTGACCGCCAGGGTCTTGAGCAGGTTCTTCTTCTTGTCGCCGTTTCCCAGATAGAGCTTCGAGACCGGCGCCACGCGCTTGGCGCACTCGGCGCCGATGCGATCGATCAGGTCGCGATCGCTCAGCACGATGAAGCTCCAGGGCTGGCTGTTGCCCTGGCTGGGGGCGAAGCGCCCCGCCTCGACCACCCGCCGGAGCAGCTCTTCCGGCACCTTCTTCTTCTTGTAGAGGCGGTTCGAGCGGCGCGTGTAGATCACCTTCTCGACCGGCGTCAGGCGCGGCTCGAGCGCCTCGAAGGCCGGCGACTCGGCCTCGCCGAACGGGTTCGGCAGCGTCGGCGAGCGGAGCTGCGTCTGGTAGAAGCCGTGCTCGACCTGGTAGTACCCGCGGACGTCGATGGCGCCTTCGGGGCAGACCGCGTAGCAGTTCTTGCAGCCGATGCAGCCCAGCGCAGACTTGCCCGTGTCGTGCTTGTTGACGGGCAGCTCGCCCACCATCTCGAGCAGCTGCCCGGGGCAAGTGTCGACGCACTTTTGACAGGCGTTGCATTTTTCGCCGTCCACCACGAAGCGGGCGAAGCGCGTGGGCGGATAGCGGCGGTCGTCGAGCTTCATGGCACGGCTCCCGCCAGCGCCTGGCGTGCGACGTCGGTGCGGCCGAAGAAGAACTGGGCCTGCTTGGCGTCGCGCATCGCGCGCTCCTGGCCGTAGTCTTCCATGTAGCCGTTGCCGCCGAGCAGCTGCACGCCGTCGCAAGTGGCGTGGGCCGCGCGCTCTTTCGCCCGCAGGAACGCGGCGAGCGCGCGCCACTCGGGCACGCCCTCGCGACTCAAGAGCTCACTGGCCTCGTGGCACAACGCCAGATCTTCGAGCATGCGCCCGAGGATGGCGCGCACCTCCTGGTGCTCGAGGATCGCGCCGCCCCCTTGGTAGCGCTCCTGGGCGTACTCCGTCGCGGCCGCCACCGAGCTCGACAGGACGCCCGCCGAGATGGCCACCGCGGCGCCCCGGAAACGCCGCGCCACCCGCCGCGCGACGTCGGGCGAGGTCGCGAGCAGCCGGTCCGCGGGGAAGCGCGCGCGCTGGAAGCTGACGTCGGCGCTGGGGCAGCCGCGCATGCCGAGCGTGAGCAGCGCCTCGCCCACGCTCACTCCCGGCTCGCTGCTCTCGAGCCCGACCAGGCCCCAGCCGCCGGCGTCGCGCACCGGCAGCACCAGCACCCGGGCGAGCGGTGCGCCGACCACCAGCGAGGCCGTGCCGTCGAGCTCGATCTCGCTGCCGACTCGGCGCAGGCTGGGAGCGTCGTCCGAGAGATCCAGCTCGGAGTAGATCGGGCATGCGAAGAGGCCGTGGCCATTCAGGCCGCCGAGCGCCGCCGAGCGACCACCGCCGGCTTCGCGCACCAGCGCCCGAGCGAAGGCGTGGGTCAGGACCAGCGCCGCCGGTGCGGCCGCCACCTTGGACAGCTCTTCCAGGGCGACCCCGAGCAGCGGCAGCTCGATCTCGGCGTCGAACAGCCCGAGCTCACCCAGGCCCGGCACGATCCCCGCGGGCAGCGGCCGTTCCGGGAAGTGGTTCAGCGCTTCCCGCGTCGGCGCCACCACCTCGCGGGCGAAGCGCCGCACGCTCTCACGCAGCATTCCGAGCTCGCTCACGGCTGCACCTCCTGCTCGGCGGCAACGCTGGGCTTCGGTGTCAGATCGAGGCCCGTGGCCCCGCGGTTCACCGCGCGCTTGTAGAGCTCGATGCGGTTGAGCTGGTTGGTGCCCTCGTAGATCTGGAGCAGCTTCGCGTCGCGATAGATCTTCTCGATGCCGCGGTCGTGGCGCAGGCCCGCGGCGCCGAACACCTCCAGAGCCAGGTGGCAGTTCTGCATGCCCAGATCGGTGCAGCTGACCTTGGCGGCCGAGCCGTGGGCGCTGGCGGTGTCGACCTCCCAGTCGGCGAGCTCGTCGATGGCGGTCTGGAAGCCCTCGCGCGCTCGGCGCGAGGTCATCACCTTCTTCACCGCGGCGCTGTCGAGCAGGCGCTGCGGCAAGAGCCGCTGGATCTCGCTCATGCCGTTCCGCGAGGCCAGCAGCGACAGGCCGAACAGCTCGTTCGACAGCATCGCGTCCACGTAGCTGGCCCGCGCGAGCATCACGTTGCGCTGCATGTCGGCCAGCTTGATCTGCACCCACTGGTGATCGATCAAGAAGCGCCCGTCGAGGCGCTGGGTCTTGGCGTGGGTGAGCGCGCGCTCGAAGGCGCCGCGGGCGGCCGCGGTGCCCCAGGCGCCCACCCCGCCGCGTGTGGCGCCCAGCACCAGCTCGATGGCGCGCCCGGGCAGCGGTTTGCTGTTCAGGCGCGCGCTCTCGGGGATGAAGCAGTCCTCGAAGATCAGCTCCGCCGCAGGGCAGGCCTTCTGACCCATCTTGCGCTCCACGCGCCCCACCCGGAAGCCCGGCGTCCCCGTCTCGATCAAGAACGCGAAGGTGGTCTCGACCGGCTTCTTCTTGTCGGTCGGCAAGATCACCACGTGGGTGTGGGCGATGCTGCCGTTCGAGATGAAGACCTTGCGCCCGTTGACGCGATAACCGCCGCGCACCGGCGTGGCCTCCGACACCAGGCGGGCGACCCGCAGCAGATCCGCGTCTTCCACGTCGGTGCCCGCGGTCGGCTCGGTGATGGCGGTGCTGAGCAGGTGCGGCCGGCCCGCGCGCTCGCCCTGGGTGAGCAGCCGGCACACCTTCTCCATCGCGCCGAGGTCGCCCGTGGCCGAGACCGTGGCGATGGCCAGGCCGTGCACGCCCAGCAGGTTCGAGAGCCCCAGGCAGCCGGCCCCGAGCTCCTCCATCGCGATGATCATCGCGCCGAACGACAGACCCCCGCCGCCGAAGGCCCGGGGGATCATCGTGCTGAAGAAGCCGTACTCCGAAGCCGCCCGGATGGCGCCCTCGGCGACGTACTCGGGGTCGTGCATCACCGCGCGCTCCACGTCGAGGGCGTGCGGCTCGATGTACTCGCGACGGAAGCGCCGGGCCTCGCGCAGCATCCGCTCGTAGTCCTTCAGAAGCTGCGGGCGGTGGCGCCCCAGAGCCGCCAGGGCCGGGTACATCTGCGAGAAGCTCTGCTCGCTCTGGGCGGTGAATGCTTCCGGATCGAAGTGCTTCATGGCTGTCCTTCCGTTGCATCGAGGACGTAGCGAGTCCCCTCCAGACGATCGGTCTTGGCGTCGAACCGGACGCCCGAAGCCTTGAGGCGCGCGCCCGTGGCCAGCGTGGCCTTCAGCGCATCGAGCTGGCTGTGCGCCGGCTTCCAGCCGAGCGCCGCCTCGGTGGCGCTCGGATCGTAGCGGTGGGTGTTCTCCACGGTCAGCACCAGCCAGTCGCTCGACATGCGGGTGAGCCCGCGCGAAAAGGCGAAGTCGCTCAGCCCAAGCAGCACGCGCGCCGGCAAGATCGTGGGCTTGCGACCCAGGAGCGGAGCCAGCTCGCGCATCGAGAGCGACTCGCGGTGCGCCACCAAGAGCGGCCCGCTCACCGGTCGGGTGAGCGCCCGGAAGAAGGCCTCGACCACGTCGTCTTCGTGCACCACCGGCAGGCGCATGCCGCGCCGGGTGTCGAAGCGGCCGAGCTCGGCCATGGCCCCGAGGGCCCAGGTGTTGCAGCGCGGGCCGAGCACCACGCTGGGGCGCACCCGCACCAGGCGCACGCCGGGGTTTCTGGCCGCGAACAGATCCAGCTCGTCCTCCACCAGGCGCTTGGTGTGCGCGTAGAAGCTGCGACTGTCCCCCAGACAGGGCGTCGCTTCGGTGATCACGTGATCCCGCTGCACGCCGTAGGCGGCGATGCTGCTGGCCACGATCAAGGTCTTGACGCCGTGGCGCTCGCAGGCCGCGAGCACGTTGCGCGTGCCGTTCACGTTCACGTCGTACATCAGGCGGCGGTCGCGCATGGTCTCGACCACGAACGCGAAGTGAACCACCGTGTCCGAGCCGGCCAGATCGCCCGACAAGAGCGGTTCGCGCACGTCCCGGCGCAGGTAGGTGAGCTGGCTCTCGGCGAAGCTCGAAGGCGCGAGATCGATGCCGACCACGCGCTCGGCGACGCGCTCTTTCACCACGCGCTCGGCGAAGAGCCGGCCGATGTAGCCGCTGACCCCGGTGATCGCGAGCTTCACGCCTCACCTCCCCGTTCGGCGTCCCAGGTCTGGGCGCCCGGACCGCGGCGCTTCAGCTCGCTCTTCTGCACGCGGTGCGTGCCGGTCTTGGGCAACTCGGCCGTCACCTCGACGAAGCGCGGCCAGGCGTGGCGCGCCAGGCGCGGCTCGACGAAGCGGCGGACCTCCTCCGGCGCCACGGTGCGCCCTTCGATGGGCACCACCAGGGCCATGATGTCGTCTTCCCCCAGCTCGCTTCTCACGCCGAACACCGCGCACTCGAGCACGTCCGGGTGCTGGGCGATCACGCTCTCGACCTCGTGCGCCGACACGTTCTCGCCCCGACGCCGCATGCTGTCGGTGCGCCGCCCGACGAAGTAGAGGTTGCCCTGCTCGTCGCGGCGCAGAAGATCGCCGGTGCAGATCCAGTCGCCCTTGTGCTTGTCGCCGGTGGCCTTCTCGTCGCGGTAGTATTCGACCGCGCGCTCGCGCTTCTTCCCGCTCCAGATCCAGAGCTCACCGGGCTCGCCGTCCAGGGCCTCGCCGCCGGTTTCGTCCACCAGTCGATACTTGCCGCCCAGCGGCTTGCCGATGGACCCGACCGGGGCGTTGCCCAGGTTGATGGTGATGAACCCGCCGCCGTCGACGGCGCCGTAGGCCTCGACCAGGCGCACGCCGAAGCGCTCTTCGAACGGCCGCCAGGCGTCGGCGGGGCAGGCCGCGCTGACCACCAGGCGCACCCGGTGCTTGCGATCGAAGGGGCCCGGCGGCTGCTTGAGCAGGATGGGGATCATCGCGCCGAGCGCGTTGAAGCTGGTGCCGCCGGCCTCGCTCACCTCTTGCCAGAAGCGGCTGGCCGAGAAGCGCCGGCCCAGGCCCACGGTCGAGCCCATGTCCAGCGCCATGACGGTGGTGAGCAAGAGCGCGTTGGCGTGAAACAGCGGCAGGCAGGTGTAGAGCACCTCGCCCGGCTCGTAGAGCAGGTGCGAGAGCAGCCGCAGGCGCTTGGTGTTCGAGTCGCGATAGCGATAGACCACGCCCTTCGCCGAACCGGTGGTGCCCGAGGTGTACATCAAGAGCGCCACCGCGTCGGGATCGGGCGGCGCGGCGGGCGGCGGCGCCCCGCGATGATCGCGCCGCAGGGCCTCGAGGCTGGGCCCGTCGCCGGCCTCGCCTTCGGTGATGGCCACGACATGCGCCAGATCGGGCAAGCGCGAGCGCACCGCGGCGACGACCGGCAAGAGCTCGCGGTGCACGAAGGCCACGCGCGCGCGCGAGCTGGTGAGCACGTGGACCAGCCCATCGCCGACCAGCGCGGTGTTCACCGGCACCGCGCCCAGGCCCAGGCGCTGCACCGCGAAAAACGCCTCGAGGAACGCCGGGCAGTTCGGGCTCATGAGGGCCACGTTGTCCCCGTGCTTCGTCAGCTCGGCGAGCCCGGCGGCGACGGCGTTCACGCGAGCGTCGAGCTCACCCAGGGTCAGGCGCTGGCCTTCGAAGCGCAGGAACTCGTGCTCGGGGCGCTGGGCCGCGCGCTGGGCCAAGAGCTCGCCGAAGGTGGGCTCGCCGACGAAGGCCAGCGTGCGCGCCCGCCAGCTGGCCGAGAGCGTGCCGCCCAGCGTGCCGGCGCTGAGCTCGGCCTTGAGCGTGCGCAAGAGCGCGCGCCCGATCTGTTTGCCCGCCGAAAGCCGGCGGCGCGAGTCGACGCTGGTCGTCATTTCGGCCCCTCGAGCACGTGAATTGCCATCGCCGCCTCCTCTTCCCCGAGAAACCCGCCGCCGTTCTGGGCCAGCGCGATGCGCGCGCCGGACACCTGACGCGCGCCCGCCTCGCCGCGCAGCTGCGTGACCAGCTCGTGGATCTGCGCGAGCCCCGAGGCGCCGATGGGATGGCCGCGGCACTCGAGCCCGCCGCTCGGGTTGAGCGGCAACCGGCCGCCCAGGGCGGTGGCGCCGGATTCGGCCAGCACCCCGCCCTGCCCCTCGGGACAGAAGCCCAGCGCCTCGCTCTGGTGCAGCTCGCCGAACGCGGTCGCGTCGTGCACCTCGGCCAGGTGAATGGCGTCGGGTCCGAGCCCCGCGAGGTCGTAAGCCTTGCGGCTCACGCGTTCGGTGATGCCGGGCCCGTCGCCGCCCAGATCCCGCGTCCCCGAGGCGATCACACTGGCGCGAACGCGCACCGCGCGCCCCAGCCCGTGAGCCCGGGCAAAGCCTTCGGAGCAGACGATGGCCGCCGCAGCGCCGTCCCCCAGGGGCGCGCACATCGCGCGGGTGAGCGGCGGCGCCACCGAGCGATCGCCAAGGACCTCGTCCGCGGTCATCGCCCGCTGGATCTGCGCCAGCGGATTGTGCGCCCCGTGCTGGTGGTTCTTGGCGGCGATCACCGCCAGCTGCCGGGCGGTGCTGCCGTAGCGCGCCATGTGGCGGCGCGCGCCGACGGCGTACACGTCCATGAACGGGCTCTTGTCGCCGCCCTTCGCCCCGCCGCCCAGCGAGCCCTTGGCCAGCCGGAGCAGATCGAGTCGATAGTGATCGGCGATCACCAGCGCATCGAACGCGGTTCGCGGCAGCTCGCCCCAGGCGCGACGCGCGCGCCGGCGCGGGGCGCGTGCCCTGGGCGTCGGCGCGGGCGCATCGGCCGCCAGCTCCTTCGCCCGCTGCATCAGCTCGGGGAGCGCGGCCACGTCCATGCCGCCCAGGAAGCTGGCAAAGGTCTTGAGCCGGCTGTGCTGGCAGATCTTCTCGGCGCCCAGGGCCAGCGCCACCTCCGCGCTACCGCTCGACACGCTCAGGAACGCGCCGTGCAGCGCGCTCGCCCCGCCGGCGCAGGCGTTCTCGACATTGACCACGCTCGCGCCGCGCAGCGCCGTCCGCTGCAGCGCCACCTGACCACGAATGCAGTCCTGGCCGCCGTTCATCCCCCAACCGCTGTTGGCAAACCACACCGCCTCGATGCGTCGCGCATCGAGCGCCGCGTCGGCCAGCGCCGCGTCCAGGGCGGCCGTCGCCAGATCGGCGATCGGTCGCTCGAGCATCTTGCCGAAGCGCAGCATGCCCACGCCCAGCACGAACACGTCGCGACTCACTCGGCAGCCTCCCCCACCCGACCGGCCCCGGCGCGCGCCGGGCGGCGCCTCAGCCGGTGCGCGAAGGCGTTGAGCCGCCGGGCGTCCATCGGCGAGCCGTCGCTGTACAGGAACAGCATCGGGATCTCGCGGATCGGCCGGAGCAGGCTCTCGGCCAAGAGACTGGGGCCGCAGCCCCAGGGGCCGACCAGCACCACGCCGTCGCAGCGCTCGCGCTGCCAGCCCTCGAGCACGCTGCCCACGGTGATGGGCGCCTCGCCGAACGGGGTGCCGTCGATGATGGGGCGCGCGCGCTCGAGCATGTCCGGGATCTCGCCGCGCGTGAGCCACGGGTGATGGGGCACGGCAGCAGCGTAGACGGCGCGGCGCATCGCCACCCCCAGCTTGTCCGACGTGACGTGCTGGAACAGATCCCGCCGCATGCCGATGAGCTCGTCCGAGTTCTCGTAGCTCAGGTACTCGACCATCACGCTCGCTGGCTCGACCAGGCTCCGAAGGCCGCGCTCGGCCAGGGCGGCGACGATGCCGTCGTTGGCGAAGTCGTCGATGCGCAGGTAGATGTCGCCGGTGAGCAGCACGGTGCGAAGCTCGGGCGTGGCGCGGCTCTCCAGCCGCGCGTAGTCGCGCGCCGCGCGTTCGACCAGCACCAGCAGCTCCTTCCAGCGCGCAAGCGCCTCGAGCCGTCCGCCGGCGGGCCGCTCGAGCAGTGCGATGAGCTCGGCGCCGTAGCGTTGGTCGAGAGCGTTCACCTCGGCCCCACCCGGATCGAGCACCAGGTGGTACGCCCAGAGTTGCCGGAGCACGTCGTTGGCCAGCGTGCCGGCCCAGAACCGGGTCTGGAACGCGGTGCGCATGTCGTCTTCCGCGCCGAAGTGGCGCAGGTCGACGCGACCCATCCCGCCCATGTGCTCGAGCGAGATCTTGTCCTTCACCGTGAACATGCAGTTGCGGCAGGCGCCCTGGCCGCTGACCTGCACCAGCACGCTGTCTTTGGCCCCGTGCTCGCTGAGCCGCTGTTTGAACGCGCCCCACACCAGCTGATAGGGCAGGCACTCTTTGCCCGAGCAGTCGCTGCGCCCGGCCGCCAGCGTGGCAGGGGTGTTGGGGCCCGCCGCGACCGCGTCGAAGCCGAGCGCGCGGTAAGAAGCCGCGCCGACCTCCGACAGCCGTCCGCCGACCGACGCCACCACCAGGGTCTTGCCCTTGTCCGCGGCGAGCGGGCGGCGCTCCACCGGCTCGATGACGGCGAGCCGGCGCTTGGGCGTGGGCGCGGGCTTTCGCCCGTACTGGCGCACCCCGTGAAGGAACGCCTGGATGCGCGTGACGAAGCCCGCGCTGCCGCCGTGCCCGTCGCTCTCGAGGCAGGTGTGCGGATAGCCGTGCATCAGGTGATCGAAGGCCTGCTCGACGAACGACGACGGCCCGCAGCCGAAGGACGAGAGCCAGAGCGGATACACGTCGCCGGTCTCGCGCGCGGCCAGCGCCACGCGCACCGCACGGCGAGCGTCCGCCCAGGCCACCCCCGGAACGGGATCGACGTGCCCCGGCACCGGGTAGCAGTCCATGGGCAGGGCGAGCACGCCGTTCTGGCGCAAGATCCCCGGGATCCCCGCGTTCACCGTGCGATCGAACAGCACGTGCTCCGAGCCGCACACCGCCACGATGGGGATCTGGCGCGCGCGCCCGTAGCTCAGCGTGCGCCGGCCGATGGCCGCGAGCTGGCGCTGGAAGTCGCGCTGGGCGCCCGCCGCGCGGTGCAGCGCCGCCGGCAGCAGCGTGGCGTCGACGCCCAGCTCGCGCGCGGCGCCGAGCAGGCTCACCAGCACACCCGGCGCCGTCAGCCCCTGCTCGAACGAGATCACCGGGGCGAGCACCCGGGTCTCGAGGCCGCGCGCCTTGACCACCTGCTCGATCACCACGGGCATGCCTTGCTCGGTCGAGCAGGTCTTGCCCGGGCCGCCGTCGCGATCGAGCAGATCGACCAGCCGCGGGAAGAACAGGGTCTCGCCGGCCACGGCACCCACGCCGTGGGCCACCTTCATCGGCGCGCACGAGTCGTAGGCGCTGCACAGCTCTTCGCCGCGCGAGAGACTGGCGCCGTCGCTCGCGAGCACGCGCACGCCGAGCCCGAGCTCGCGGAGCAGGGTAACCACCCAGGGCAGCCAGCCCACCAGCGATCCGACGTAGGGCACGTCGACCACGCGCCGGCCGGGCGCTCCGGCGAAGTACGGCTCGAGCAACGCCTCGCGTTCGTCGAAGGCGCTGGGCGCCTCGGCCGGTAGCTTCTGCTTGCCGGCCCGGGCCACCTCGAACTTGGGGCACGACCCGCCCGAGAACACCGTCTGCTTGGCGCCGCCGACCGCGACCGTGGCCCGCTCGATGCGGCACAGGGTCGCGCAGCGCTTGTCGTCGCAGCGGAACTCGGTCTTGCCCACGATGCGCGCGTCGAGCATGGGCGCCAGATCCAGCGCCGGCGCCCGAGCCAGGCTTTCGCCCAGCTCGGCAATGGCCGACAGCCCGACGCCCCAGGCGCCCATCGCGCCGGGGTTCGGCGGCACGATCACCTCGCGACCGCTGACCGCGGCCAGGGCCCACGCCAGCGGCTCGCCGCTGGCGGGTTTGCCCTGGAAGAACACGCGCTCCGAAAATGCGCGCTGGCCCATCACGCGGTTCAGGTAGTTGTGCACCACCGAGTACTGAAAGCCCGCGAACAGGTCGGCGACCGAGTAGCCCTCGGCGTGCGCTTCCGCGGCGGTCTCGGCGACGAACACCGTACACATCTGGCCCAGATCCGGCGGCGCGCTCGAGGTGGCGGCGAGTCGGGTGAACTCGGCGATGTCGTGCACGCCGTAGAACACCGCCTGCTCTTCCAGGAACGAGCCCGTCCCGGCGCTGCACGCCTTGTTCATGTCGCTTTCGACGATCTGGCCGTCGGCGATCTGGATGAACTTGGCGTCTTGGCCGCCGATCTCCACGATGCTCAGGCTCTTGCCGCGGCGGTCGTCGCAGCGGATCGCCGCGGTGGCGTGGGCCACGATCTCGTTTTGCACCGCCACGCGCTCGGCGGCGTCGGCAAAGGCTGCCCGGAGCACGGTGGCCACGGCCTCGCGCCCGGAGCCAGTGACACCGACCGCGCGCACGTCGGGCCGCACGCTCTCGCACAGCGTCCGCACCAGCCGCTGCGCCGCCTCGACCGGGTTGCCGCGGGTGCGGTCGTAGAGATCGAGCACGATCTCGCCGGTCTCGATCGAGGTGAGCACGGCCTTGCTGCCGGTCGAGCCGAGATCGAGCCCGAGCACCGTGGGGCCCTCGGCCGCGCCCGCGGGCACCGGCGGCGCGGTGAGCCGCGTGACGCGCGCGGCATGCTGGCTCGCCGGCTCGAGCGTGCGCACGCGCCGCGCCTTGGCGCGGATCAGCCCGGCCGCCTCGGCGGGCAGCGCCTTGGCGTGGCCGCGCGTCGCGTGCTCGGCCGCCATGCCGAGGGCGCCCAGGCCCTCGAGCAAGAGCCCGCGCTCGAGCACGCCGACCTCGGTCTCGAGGTGCGCGGCCAGGCACTGCCGCAGCGTGAGCACGCGACTTCCGCCGCCGATCAGGTACACCGGTCCGTCGACGCGCACGCGACCGAGCAGCGCCGCGACGTAGCGCGCGATCGAATCGAAGTAGCCGCGGAAGAGCTTGTCAGCCGGCTCGCCCTGGTTACCGAAGTGCGTCATCTCGCTCTTGGCGAACACCGAGCAGCGCGCCGTGATGGCGATCGAGTCACTCACGCTCGACGCGAGTCGGTCGGCCTGCTCGATGCTCATGCCGAAGCGCGCGGCGGTCTTGACCATGGTCTCGCCGGTCCCCGACGAGCACTTGTCGTTCTCCAGGTACTGCACGCGCCCGGCCTGGTCGCGCACCAGCACGGCGTAGCCGCGCGCCCCGACCGAGAGCAGGTTCATCGGCCCGCTGAGCTCCGGCACGAGGGCGAGCGAGGCCTCCAGACATGCGTCCTCGGGCAGCCCCGACAGCGCCGGCTCGCGCACCTCGTCGGCGTACAGGCCGGTCACGCCCAGCGCTGCGGCGTTTGCCAGATCGCGCTCCTGATACCAGCTCGAGAACACGTCGAGTGGCGCGCCTTGGTGATCGACGACCCGCGTCTCTTCCACCAGGACCTGCCCCACGTCGACGCGGCCCGTCAGCAGCTTAGCCGAGCTCTTCCCCAAGTCGGCAGCGGCAATTCTCAGGCTCATCGCGCACCCTCCCTCGCAGCAAAGGCCAGCGCCACGATGGTGCGCAGGCTGTCGAAACCCCGTTCCAGCTCCTCGGGCGAATCGTCGAGCACCGACTGCAAGCCGAGCCCGGTGAGCGCGGCCCAGAGCAGATCCCCCGCGGCCTCGAGGGTCAGCGGCATGGCCTCGTCGTCCCCACCGAAGATCTCTTGCAGCGTGCCCTGGAGCAGGCCGCGCAACTCACGCCGCATGCGGCGCACGTGGGGTGCGTCTTCGGCGTTGGTCAGCGCGCGCGCACCGAGCATGGCGTGCACGGTCAAGTCGTTGCCCTGGCGCACCGCCGCGATCAGGGAGTCGAGCGCGACGCGAGCGCGATCGGCGGCGGCGCCCCCGGCGTGCGCCACCGAGTCGGTCACGCTCTGCGCCAGGCGGCGATAGACTCGGAGCTGCAGCTCGGCGAACACGTGGTCCTTGGACTCGAAGTGGTAGAGCACCGCGCTCTTCGAGATCCCCGCGCGTTCGGCGATCTCGCGCAGCGACACGCCCGTGTAGCCGGCCTCCCGGAAGCAGCTCTCGGCCGAGCTGAGGATGCGCTCGACGGCGTCTCCGTCGCGGCTGGGCGGGCTTGGACGCCTGCGGCGGGCCTTGGGCTCCGCGCTCGCTTCTGGCGTGTTTTCCGCAGATTCCGCCACTCGAGTCCCTCCTGACCGGTCGGTCTGTCTGGCCGGTCAGTCGAAATTAGCCGCACCTGCGCCCAGGACAAATGACGGGGATCAAGTCGGCGTCAGCGCTCCAACTTCACATTGTCATGATAAACAGAAGCACATGTTCTCTAGGTCACTCGCGCTGCCGCCGCCCGGAACGGAGACCTTCTTCCTGTGGGGCCCGCGCCAGACCGGGAAATCGACGTTGCTCCGTGCGACGTATCCCGACGCGCTGTGGATCGACCTCCTCATGGCGGACGAATACCGCCGCTACGCGACCCGCCCCGAGCTGCTCCGAGAGGAGGTGACCCTGCTCGCATCAGGGAGGCAGGTGGTGATCGACGAAATTCAGAAGGTGCCGGCGCTCCTCGACGAGGTGCACTGGCTGCACGAGGCCCGCGGGGCGAAGTTCGCGCTCTCGGGCTCCAGCGCACGCAAGGTGCGACGCGGAGGGGCGAACCTGCTCGGAGGCCGCGCCGTGCGCCACGAGCTCTTCGGGCTCACCGCAGGCGAAATCGGCACCGATTTCGATCTCGACCGCATGCTGCGCCACGGCTTCCTCCCCCGCCACTACCTCGCCGAGCAGCCGGCACGGCTTCAGAGCGCCTATGTCGGCGACTACATCAAAGAGGAAGTCGCCGCCGAGGGGCTGACACGCAACCTGCCCGTGTTCGGCGAGTTCCTCGAAGCGGCAGCGCTCTCAGACGGCGAGCTGGTCAACTTCGCCAACATCGCCCGCGACACGGGAGCGTCGGCTCACACGGTGAAGAGCTACTTCCAGGTCCTCGAGGACACACTGCTCGGACGATGGCTGCCTGCATTCCGAAAGCGGGCGAAGCGGCGGGTCATCGGCGCGCCGAAGTGGTACTTCGCGGACGTCGGGGTGGTGAATCACCTCGCCCGCCGCAGCGCGCTCGAGCGTCGCACGGACTCCTACGGGAAGGCCTTCGAAAACTGGGTGCATCACGAGCTGTGCGCCCACGCGAGCTACCGCGGCACCGGGCACGGCCTTTCGTACTGGCGCCTCGCCAGCGGCATCGAGGTCGACTTCATCATCGGAGACATGCACGCAGCGATCGAGGCAAAGGCGACCGCGAAGGTGACCTCCGATCACTTGAAGGGCCTCCGCGCCTTGGCCGTGGATCACCCGGCTGTGGGCGCTCGCGTCGTGGTTTGCCTCGAGCCACGCCGCCGGCTCACCGACGACGGGATCCTGGTGCTGCCTGCCGGCGAGCTGGCAGAAACTCTGCGTCAGGGCGTATGGGATTGACTTGGGAAGGTCGCGAGCTAGGAAGCTTTGCTCTTGGCCAAGAAGACCATCCATTTCGTCTCCCTCGGCTGCCCGAAGAACCGCGTCGACACCGAGGTGATGCTGGGTGTGGCCGAGCGGGCCGGGTACCGGCACGTGCCCGACGCCGGCGACGCCAGCGTGATCGTGGTGAACACCTGCGGGTTCATCGAGCCGGCGAAGAAAGAGAGCATCGACACCATCCTCGAGCTGGCGCGCCACAAGCAGGCGGGCAGCTGCAAGAAGCTGGTGGTGGCGGGCTGCCTCAGCCAGCGCCACCCCGACGAGCTGGCCCACGGTCTGCCCGAGGTCGACCACCTGCTCGGCTCGAGCGACATGCTGGCGCTGGAGCGGGTGCTTGCCGGCAAGGCCAAGCGCATCCTGGTCGGCAGCCCCGCCGACTGGGTGGTGCGCGCCGCCGATCCGCGCACCCTCTCGACCCGCGGCGCCAGCGCCTACGTGAAGATCGCCGAGGGCTGCAATCGCAAGTGCTCATTCTGCGTGATCCCCGAGCTGCGCGGCCTGCAACGCTCGCGCCCGGTGCGCGACGTGGTCGAAGAAGTGAAACGCTTGGCCGACGCGGGCGTGCTCGAGATCAACCTGGTGTCGCAAGACACCGTTTCGTACGGCCGTGACCTCGCCGGCGACCGCAGCCTGGCGCAGCTGGTCGAGCGGGTGGCAGCTGTGCCGGGCCTCCGCTGGGTGCGGCTCTTCTACCTCTACCCCGAGAAGCTCGGCGACGATCTGATCGACTTGCTGGCGCACCACGAACGCGTGCTGCCCTACGTGGACATGCCGCTGCAGCACGCCGCCGACGGCATGCTCCGCCGAATGCGCCGGGGCCACGGGGGCGCACGGCTTCGCGACCTGGTTTCGCGGCTTCGCGAGCGCGTGCCGGGCCTGGTGTTCCGCACCGCGTTCATCGTCGGCCACCCCGGCGAGACCGACGCCGAGTTCGACGAGCTGTGCGACTTCGTGCGCTGGGCGCGCTTCGATCGCCTGGGCGTGTTCCGCTATTCCGACGAAGAGTCGGCCAAGAGCCAGGCCCTGCCCGACAAGGTGCCCGCCCGGGTCGCCGCCGCCCGCGCCAAGAAGCTGATGGCCGTGCAGCGGGCGATCAGCCGCCAGAAGCAGCGTGCGCTGGTGGGCACCGAGCTCGAGGTGCTGGTCGAGGGCCCGAGCGAAGAGAGCGAGCTGGTGATGGTCGGACGCCACGCGGGGCAAGCCCCGGAGATCGACGGCCAGGTCTACCTCTCGGGCGCCGAGGTCCATCCTGGCGAGATCCGCCGCGTGCGCATCGAGCGCGCCACGGACTACGACCTCTTGGGAGAAGTGATCGATGACGAGCCCACGGTGCCCGCCCGGCGAAGGAAGGCTCGCCCCGCGCCCAGCGCGATCCACCACGGAAGCGACGGCCGAAAGGTGAGCCTCAGGGTGCTCACTTCGGGATCGTGAACACGATGCTCGGGCTGCTCGTGGTCCCGACCTGGTACCAGAGCTCGAGCTCGTCCCCGATCTCGGCAGGGATCTCGAAGCGGTAGTGCCCGTCCGAACCGGTGAACTGCCCGCGGATCTCGCCGCTGCGCATGTTCGCGGCGAACACCGTCGAGCCGCCCTCGACGTCGCCTTCCAGCGTGACCAGCCCCTGCTGGTTCGGGCCTTCGACGGTGGGCCGGCTCGGCGGCGGAAGCGGCAAGGTGGGCGACAGGCAGGCCACGCCCAAAAGGCCGAGCCCCAGGATAAAACCGCGTCGCCCGAGCACCGTCATCTGCCAACAGAGTAGCACGCCGCGTGCCATCCAGAGCCCCCACGAACAGCTGCAGCGCTGGCCGCGGGGCGCCAACTGGGTTGCCACTGGCGCAACCTCGCGATGGCTGCCGCCCGGGGAAGATGCTAACCGCCGCCCTGCGTTTCTCGGGAGATGACGGTGGACAGCGCGCCCAGCACAGCGGCAGCTCCGAGAGCGCGCCGCTCCCAGCTCCCGCCGTGGGTCGCCGCTCTTGCGCGGCTCGCTCGCCCGCTGCCGTTCACGTTGCTACTCGGGTACTGCGCTGCACCCGCCGCGGCCCCCACCCCCGCCCGCGCCGAGACGGATCCGTCGCGCGCGCTGGCGCTGGCGCTCGCCGAGCGCGGGCTGAGCGTGCAGCCCAGCGAGGTGCACCTGCTCGACCCCCTTCCCGGCCGTCTCCGGCGTCGTGCGGTGCGCGCCGTGCTGCGCGCGCAGTCGGGCAGCGACCCGGCGGACATCTGGCTCACGACCAGTCGCTGGTCACCCGAAGGGCGACTGCTCGAGGTCACCGGCACGTACAACCTCAGTGACACCTCGGCGGTCGACGAGCGCGAGTTGACGGTCGACGGTCAGCGCGCCGCGTGGGTCATCGGCAGCGACGGCAAAGCCTTCACGCTCAAGCTGGCGAACCTCGGCGTCGAGCCCGTGCCCAGCGACTGGCCCGCGCTGGCGCGCTTTCAGAACCGGATCACGAACCTGCAGGCCACCGGGCAACAGAGCGGCGTCGGGCAGCGCACCTTTCGCCTGGACCCGCCCGGCGAGCGGGCGCACCTGACCTTCGAGGCCGGGGCGCTGGTCGCGGACATCGACGGGCGCTTGATCCGGATCCCGACCGAGGGCGATGGCGCCATCGAGGGGGCTCGCCATTTGCTGGAACAAACCCCCGAGAAGGGCCGCCCCGGCAACCTGGTCACCTGGGCGGTCGACCGCGTGCGGGCGTTGCCCTGGTTCGGCAGCGACCGCATGCAGGCGGTCAAGGCAGTGGCCTTCGAGGCGCTCGACGCGTTCGAGCGTGTGGTCGGCGGCGTCACCGGCGACACCGGCGCCGAACGCGTGAAAGCCGAGCTCGCCGGGCTCGACGACGCTCCCCTCGCCCCCGACCTGCCCGACCCCGAGACCGGCTTTCCGCCGGCACCAATGGACCCGATGATCTCGCCGGCGCTGGAGGGCGAAGGCAAATGGCGGCCGCTCGACAAGGACCCCTTCATCCTCACCAACCCGGACCTGCCCGCACCGTTCGTGCAGTCGTTCATCCGCACCGACCAGAAGCGCGCGTACAACCAGACCTGGGTGCTGGTCTGGGATCCGCGGCAAGTCGCGCTGCACACCATGAGCGGCACGGTCGAGCCGAAGAGCGCCACCGGCGAGACCGGGCCGGGGGTGGTGCCGCGCAAGCCCGAGGTGATGCGTCGCCTGGTGGGCGGCTTCAACGGCGGCTTCCAGGCCACCCACGGCGAGTTCGGCATGATGGCCGACGGCGTGGTGTATCTGCCGCCGAAGCCCTATGCCGCCACGGTGGCCGAGCTGACCGACGGCTCGACCGCGTTCGGCACCTGGCCCAACGACGAGAAGGTCCCCGATCACGTCGCCAGCTTCCGCCAGAACATGACCCCGCTGGTGATGGACGGCGTGGTGAACCCCTACAAGCGCAACTGGTGGGGCGGCGTTCCGCCCGGTTGGACCGACGAAAGCAGGACCACGCGCAGCGCGGTGTGCCAGACGAAAGAGGGCTTCGTCGCCTACCTCTACGGCGCGAGCATCGACGCCGATCACCTGGCCTTCGCCATGCAGCGCGCGCGCTGCGTGTACGGCATCCACCTCGACATGAACCCCGGGCACACCGGCTTCGAGTTCTATCGCGCAGCGCCGGCCGCCGAGTTGCCGAGCCTGGGGCGCAAGCTGGACCCGCAGTGGGAGGCCGAGGGCGCGGTGAGCGGCATGGATGGCTGGCGCTTCCTCGGCCGACGGATGCTTCGCTACATGGGCCTGATGAACTTCCCGCGGTACATCCAGCGCGAGTCGCGCGACTTCTTCTACCTGACGCTGCGCGATCTGGTCCCCGGTCCGAAGTTGTCACCGCGGGTCACGCCGGCTGAGCCCGGCGAGGGCGAGTGGAAGACCAAAGGGCTGCCGCAGCAGGGCTGGCCGTACGCACTGGCGACCACCTGGCTGCGCGCCGACGCGGCACGCCCCGACACCAAGCTCACGCTGGTGAAGCTGGATCCCACCGCGCTTCGCAGCGCAGAAGCGGCCGACGCCGACGCGAAGGTGGTGGTCTCGTTCCCGAAGAGCGGCGACCAGGGTCCGGCGCTCTGGCTGGGACCGAAGGGCGCGAGCATCGGCGCCGACGGCCCCGACAAGGCCGTGGCGCTCGCGCGGGGCGTCACCACGCGCGGCCCCGACACGCTGGCGGCCCTGGCGCTGGATGGCGCGGGCATGCTGCTCTACCTCGAGGTCAGCACGGGACGGGACGCGGCCCGAGACGGCGAGCTGATCGACGACGTGCTGAAGAGCCTGGGAGCCAAGCAGGCGCTCTACTTATCGAAGCCACTGGGCCTGGCGCTGGGCGGCGACCGCGATCTGAGGGGCCGCAGCCTGCCGGCCGATCCCAGCGCGCGGCGGCTGGTCCGGCGCCCGCCCCCGGGGGTGACACGGATTTTCCCGGATACTCCGGTGGTCCCGGTCAACGTCTGGTACCCGCTCCAGGCGAAGCGCGTGCGCTACTTCCCCAAGCCGAAGAAGGAAGAGCCCGAGGCGAGCGGGGGCTCGCCGCCCGCCGAATGAGCGGCGGCCACGCCGATCTTGTGAAATCTCTCGCCGGTTTGTGCGAGACTCTCGTCGGGAGAACCGTTGCCCCCGACGCAGCTCTTCGGCCCCTACGAGCTCATCCAGCGCATCAGCGTCGGCGGCATGGCCGAGATTTTCCTCGCGCGCCATCGTTCGAATGGCGCCCGGGTCGCCGTGAAGCGCATCTTGCCCAGCGTTTCCGAGGACGAAGAGTTCATCGAGCTGTTCCACGACGAAGCTCGGATCGCCACCCTGCTCGAGCACCCGAACATCGCGCGCACGCTGGACGCCGGCCAGGTCGACGGGGGCCACTTCTTGGCCCTCGAGTACGTGGACGGCAAGCCCCTGCGCACGCTGATCGACCGGGCCGCCAGCCGGCAGTCGACGTTGCCGGTGGAGCTGGCGGTCTTCATCTTGACGCAGGTCACCGCTGGGCTCGCCTACGCCCACGACCGCCGCGACGGCCAGGGGCGCCCGCTGAACATCGTTCATCGCGACGTGAGCCCGCAGAACATCCTGATCGCGTACGACGGGCGGGTGAAGCTGATCGACTTCGGCATCGCCAAGGCGGCCGGGAAGATCACCCGTACCCAGGCGGGCATGATCAAGGGCAAGGTCGGCTACATGGCCCCAGAGCAAGTCGGGGGCAAAGAGGTCGACCGCCGGACGGACATCTTCGCCCTCGGCATCTGCCTGTGGGAGGCCCTGACCGGAAAGCGCCTCTACGACGGCCCGAACGAGATCGTCGTGATGAACAAGATCCGGACCCACACGGTGCCAGCCCCCACCGCCGAGAACCCCCGGCTGCCCGGTGCGGTGGACCCGATCGTCCTCAAGGCGCTCGCCAAAGACCCAAACCAGCGGTACGCTACCGCGTCGGAATTAGTAGCGGATTTGCAGGCGCTCGCCGGGAGCTTCCCAGCGCCGGGCGACGCAGGCCGGCTGGCCCAATTGATGAGCCAGATGTTCCCTTCCGAGGCAGCCCAGGCCGCCTCGGGTCCGCAGGAGATCACCGGGATGAGCGACAAAGGCGGTTCTGATCTGGACGTGTTCGACGGCCTGGCGAAGAAGTCGGGCAGAGGCGGTCCGGCATCGACGCCGGCGCCCGCGCCGCGTTCCCTGCCTGCACCCACGCCGCCGCCGGGGCACAAGAAGACCCTGCTCGGCTTGCCGCCCCCGACGCCAGCGCCGCAATCAGGCAAGAACCTGCCGCCGCCCAGCCTGCGCGGTGGGCCAGCGCCACTGCCGCCCCCCAGCCGGGCCGGCGGAGGGCTGCCCCCGCCCAGCCTGCCGCCGATGTCGAAGCCGGCCACCCTGCCCAGCCCCGGCCCGCTGCCGCCAAAGCCACCACCGGCCGCAGCGGCTCCGGTGGACATGGACTGGGACGACGAGGACGAGAAGACGGCCGTCTTCGACAAGGAGCCGAACGAGCTTCCCTCGCAGGCACTGCTCAAGAGCGGCCCCCCCACTCCGGGTGGCGGCATGCCGCCTTCGATGCGCGTGGGCGCCGCCGCCGCGCTGATGGGCAGCTCGGGGGGCACGGCCGCCCCGCCCAGCTTCCCCACGCCCACCGCTCCACCGTCGATGCCGGGCCCCTCGATGCCCGGGCCGTCGATGCCGTCCATGCCCGGGCCCGGGCCCGGGCCCATGTCGGCGCCCATGCCGATCGCGCCTCCACAGCCGCCCCCGGTGGTCCCCGCCGCCTACCCCGCCCCGGCCCCTTCCGGCGGTGCGGGCCGCATGATCCTGCTGGCCGTCGCCGGCCTCTTGGTGGTGAGCCTGGTGGCAGCGATGGTGGTGTTCTTCATCCCACGCAAGGGCACCCTGGTCGTCACCGTGGCGGGCCCGGGGAACAAGAGCGTCGATGCGGTGCAGGTGTTCGTGGACGGGAACAAGCGCTGCGACACCTCCCCCTGCCGCGTGACCGAGCTGGCCACCGGCACGCACATGGTGAAGGTCACGGCCGCGGGCTTCCAACCCACCGCCGAGCAGGGCGTGAAGGTCGAGACCGGTGAAGATGCCGTGCTCAACGTCACTCTCTCGCGCGCCAGCGACGGCACGGGTGTCAAGGTCAGCGCCGACACCGCCGGCGCGGTGAAGCTCTTCGTCGACGGGAAAGAGATCGGCCCCCTGCCCCAAGAGCTGCGGGACATGACCGCCGGCGAGCACGTGATCAAGATCGCGGGCGAACGCTACGAGGCGTGGGAGAAGCGCATCGTCATCGAAGAGGGTCAGGTGCAGAGCATCGACCCGAAGCTGAAGGTGGTGAAGGGCCTGGCGACGATCAAGGGCGGCACCGGCGCCGACGGCGCGAAGGTGCTCTTGGTCAGCGGCAGCGAGCGCCGCCCCATCCCGAAGCTGCCGATCAAGATCGACATCACCACCGACAAGCCCTGGAGCATCGTCGCCACCAAGGCGGGCTTCGAGGACTTCAAGAAAGACATCAGCTTTCAGGACGGAAAGGCCGAAGAGACCTTCACTGTCGACCTGTACGAGAAGGGCAAGGCGCCCAAACCCGAGGCGCCCGTGGCCACCGGTGGGCAGACGCCGACCGGCGGCACCGAGAAGCCCGAGGTCGGCAAGCCGCCGGTGGGCGGCACCGAGAAGCCGGTGGCCGCGGCCGGCACCGGAACGCTGAACATCAACAGCATCCCGGTCTCGAACGTGATCCTCGACGGCAAGCCGATGGGGTCCACCCCCAAGGTCGGGCTCAGCGTTCCGGCCGGCAACCACACCGTGGTCTTCGTCCACGCCGAGCACGGCCGGAAGAGCCGCGTGGTGAACGTCCCGGCGGGCGGCGCCGCGACGGCGGCAGTTCGGTTTCCGTGATCAGTCGCGCGTAGCGTCGGCAGCTGCCGGCGCGGCGTCAGCAGCCGGCGGGGCCGCGCCGGTCGCCGCGTCCTCCAAGGCGGGAGCGATCACGCCGGCGTCTTGGGACTCGTCAGTGTTGGCCATCGCCGGAAGCGACGGCGCAGGCAGCACCAGCCCTGCGCCGATGTCGCCCAGCGAGTTCCCGACCCACTCAGCCACTTCGGCCCGAGCACGTGCCGCGTGCGGGTGGTTCGCCTTCTCCAGGCACTCGGCCCGCGCCGCCAAGAACGGCAGCTGCCACCAGGGCAGCTCGAGGTTTCGGCCCAACGCAGCGACGCACAGCGCGCTGTCGGCCGACTTGAACGCGAGCTGCTGGGCCACGTCATTCCGCCGGTCCTCGTAGTTGTAGACGGCGAGCGGGCCCTCGAGCAGGCCGCGTGCGGATTTGGCCGCGAGTGCCGGGTCGCTGAGTCCGATCATCAGTAACAGTTCGACCGCCTGGCGATGAGTGTCGCACAGCGGCAGAGCAGAATTCCGGAGCTCGGCGACAGCGGAGAGGAGCTCGTCGACGGCCTCCGCCTTCTTCCCGAAGCTTGCCAGGTATCGCCCGCGAATGGTGCGCGCCTCGGCCACGAAGCCTTCCCCTTCGAGCTCGCTCGCCAGCGTGAGCGCACGCTCTTCCTTCCGCTGCGCCGCGATCTGACCAAGCACGTATTTTTCGATGGCGTCGCGCGGCGCGGAATCGCCCTGCTGACTCCAGAGGCGCCCGGCCCGGATAAGATCGCCGACGCACCCGACCTCGAAGGCCTTGGCGCGAGCCCGCACGCTCTCGTTGGGCAACGGCAAGTCCGGCGCGGCGCCGCTCCCGGTGATCAGCCATGCCCGGCGCCGCAGCTCGTCGACCCGCGTCCAGTCGACGCGACCGCGCACCTCCGGTCGAGCCATGCCGCGGGCCTGCGTCAACGTCGCCAGCTGCACCGGAATCGAACCGCCTCCCGCGCCCACGTGCCGCGCGAAGGCGTATTCGAGCACGTTCTCGTCATCGGTGTTCACCGGTGCCGGCACCGCCTCGCCAATGGCGCGCACGACCGCATCGCTCGCCAGGAACCGCGAAAGCACGCCTTCTGCATCGCCCACCAGACCGGCGCGAGGAAAAACGGTGCGGTACGGCTCGAGGCGCACGCGCTCACGGAGGCGGTCGACATCGATCACTCGCGGTTCCGCCGACGCCAGAAACAGCATGTCGCCGCCCTGGGTCTGCCAGGCTTCGACTACCGGAAACACCGTACGCAGTGTGCGCAGCGCAACCCGCAGGGTCTGAACGTCGATCTCGTACCCTTGGATCCACTGCGCGAACACGCCGCCGGGGTTCATGCGCCGGGCCGCGGCAGTGTAGAATTCGTGCGTGAAGAGCGACGCGACACCGGCGCGATAGGGGTTGCTCGGCTCGTTGACCAGAAGGTCGTACTTCCGGTCGTGGGTCAGCAAGAACTCGCGGCCATCACCCAGATACATATGGACGTTGGGGCGCTCGAGCACGTTCTGGTTAGCCAGAGACGCCGCGCGCGCCACCTCGAGAATCGCGGGCTCGAGCTCGGCGACGTCCACCCGCTCCACGCCGGGAACCGATGACAGCCAGCCCGCCGTCATTCCGGTGCCGAGGCCGAGCACGAACACACTCCTCACGTTGTCGTGCAGAATTGCCGGAATCATCCCCGACAGTGCCTGGGTCCCGCGGTCCCCAAACACAGCGCCGTCAGCCTTGCCACTGACCAGAAAGGTCACGCCATTGCCGTGAGCAACGCCGAGGCTGTTCTCGACTCCGTCCCGCTCCCACAGCAGGCGCAGGCGGGTGCGATGATTCCACTCGCGCACGCCGTTCTTGTCGAGGCCGGCCAGGTTGACCCGACCCGCGCCGATGGGCGTATGACGCGTCACCGCCGACGGCCCGGATGCGGTGAGCATCCAGCCGGCGAGCACGGCCGTCGCGATGGCCCAGCGCGCTCGAGCCAGCCACCGCTTGGCCGCGACCCTGTAGTCGAGCGCGACCAGCGCGAGGGCGAGCACGACCAACACCGCTCCCATCAGCTTCCATACTCCGACGGCTCCGAAACGCGGCAGAAGCACGAAGCCGACCGCCAGCGAGCCGATGATGGACCCAGCGGTGTTGAACGCATAGGTCAGACCAACCTGGCGTGCCACGCGCGCTCGACCCGTTCCGAGCAGGGCGAAGAGCACCGGGAACTGGTAGCCCGCCACGATGGCCGCCGGCAACACGACCACGCTGGCAATCGAGACCCAGGTGGCAACCAGGACCCCAAAACCCAGGCTCGCCATCTGGCGCGTGTAGGCTGCGAACATCCCGACGTTGTCACCCAGCGCGAGCGGCAGCAGCGCGCAGCCCGCTTCGATCGCCACGGTGAATGCCAGCAGCGAAAGCGTCGCCGGCTGAGTCTCTTTCCGACGGGTGTAGGCGAAGCTGCCAATGCCGATGCCAGCCAGAGCCACCGCCAGGATGAGCCCGAAGGTGAAGCTGGAGCCGCCCAGGATCGGGCCGAGCATCCGGTACCAGACGATCTCGAGCCCGAGAAATACGAACCCCACCACGGCGGCAGCGGCGTACACCGCCTGCGACGACAGCGAGGCGGGTGGGTCGGCGGGGCGGTCGGGGTCGGTATCGGTACTGGTAGCCGGCGCCGCCACGATGGGGTCGAGGCGACTGCCGTTGTACCGCCCGGCCATCGCCACCAGGAGGTTGAGCAGCACCGCACCCCACAGGGCGAGGCGCATACCTAGCAACTCGAAGAGCACGAAAGTGCCCAGCAAGGCACCGGCCACTGCCCCGGCGGTGTTGGCGGCGTAGAGCGTCGCCAGCTGGCCGCGCGACAGATCCTCGTCGCTCTCCACGGCGCGGGCGGCCGCGGGCAGCGTCCCGCCCATCAACACGACCGACGGCCCGAGCACCAAGGCCGACAAGATCAGACGCATGGCCGTGGCACCGCCCGAGCCCAGCGCGCCAACGCCGCCCATGCCCCAATACACCCGAGCGGCGAGGTCGACCAGCAGCGGCGTGGCTGCTGCCGAGAGTGCAACCCCGAGTTCGAGATTGCCGTACAAGAGCAACGGCTTGGGGTGGGCTTCGGCGCGCTTACCGAGCCACGCGCCGCCGAGCCCGAGGCCCCCGAGGAAGATGGCGAGCACCGCCGACGACGCTGCGGTCGAAGCGCCGAATACCAGGCGCAGCATCCGCTCCCAAGCGGTTTGATAGACCAACGCGGCCAGGCCAGAACCGAAGAGGAGCGTTGCGACCCGAGGTGTGATGGACTTCATGAGTTACCTGCGCCCGCTCTGTTCGCCCCATGACCGCCAGGTGACGGCGCACCCCGGTTTCGGTTCGGGGCCACGCCCCGCACAGCCGGCGAGGTCCAGGGGCGGCCCGGCCACCAGCAAAGCTTCCTTGGTGATGTAAGAAAGATCGGACCGCCAGACATCGATGAACCGTTCCGTTCGCCACTGCACGCGGTCACGTGCGCTCTCGTCGGCAGTCCGCTGCAGGTACGACAGCGCGATGCTTCGCACGTCGTCGTTGTCGACGACCGTGAGGACCCGCTCCAAGAACTGGATGGTCGCTTCGCGCTCGCCGGCCTTCGACAAGATCGTCGCCGCCGTGATGCAGTGGAAGGGCACGTTCTCGTTGTTCCCGATCAGCTCGCACGCCCGTGCCATGCGGCGCGCCCCTTCCACGCGCCACTCTTGCTTCGTCGCGTCGTCGCGCAGCGAACCGGGCGCCAGGTAGGCCATGAACTGCCCGGCCTGCGTCCAGAGCTCGGCGTCGAAGGGGTATTCTTGCATACCCCGCTCGAGCAGCCTCCGGGCGCGCCCCCAGTCTTCGTCTCGCGGCTTCAACGCGCCCAGCGTCAGCAGGGTGTCGCAATAGCGATACGGCGCGCGGAACTTCGGATCGAGCTCGACCACCGTCTCGAGGTAGCTTCCGGCGAACTCGAACCGCCGCTTCTCTTGGATGTGGATCCCGTACGAAACGAGCGTGTGGGCAAACAGCAGATCGGCCAAGGCCGAACGCCAGCCCAGGCTGAGCGCCACCGCCTTGTCCGGGCTGGGCAGCACGTAGACGTCACTCGCGACCTTGAGGCGGTGAAATTTCCCGGCGAGCCGCGGGCGCGCGAACCGCACGAACGCCGCGGCGCCCAGCATCACCAACAAAGCAACGGCGAGCTCGGCGCGACCGCCGCCCCGCGAGCGCCGCCCGGCCTCACTCGACTTCACGATACAGCTCCATGGGCGAGACGCTGGGCTCGGCCCCCGCGCGAAACTGCCCCGAGATGCTGAGCTCGCTGAGACTCCCGTCGCCGTCGAGATCCCCGTGGGCTCGCGCTCGGAACGCGGCCTGTTCGGGGCTGCCGCCGCTCTCGAACGCGAAGCTGAACGAGTGGGGCACCGTGAGCGAGAATTCGAGCGCACGCCAGCTCGGGTGGTCCCAGGTGCCCGGGGGGTCGGTGATCCGGACACCCGCCGGCACCTCGGCCGGAGTGAGCCCGACGCTCTCGGGGTACGCCGACTCGACGGGGCGCCCTGCGGCACGGGCGGTGGCGCGGGCCGCGATGCGGCCAAGCCCGTCGATCGGCTCGACCAGCTTCGAGGCATGCAGGTTTCGAACGAATGCCGGCAGTGCAGTGGCCAAGACCGCACCCGCGACCGCGACCGCAACGGCGGCCTCCAAAGGGGTAACGGAGCGCACGACGGCTCGAAACTGCCCGAATCGACCTCCGGGCACAAGGGAGAGTGTCGCGTGCGGTCGCGCCGCTGCGCTAGGCTCGCGGTCGGCATCGTAGCAATGAACGACGAACGCCCGATCGAGTCCGAGCCGCCGGCGTCCGCCCGCGAGTCGCCTTGGGAAAGCGTACGGCGCAGCGGCAGCCAGGCCCTGGCGCTGGCGCTGGGCGTTGCAGCGCTGGAAACGCTGATCCGGACAGTGCTCGGAAGCGCGTCGTTCCCCGATGCCGGCAGCGCGCTCCAGGAGCTCTGGACACGCTCCGCGCGCATTCTGACGCTGACCCCAGCCCTGGTGGCGTTCGACCTGACGCTGGTCGCCGCCGAGCGACATCCGTGGGTCCGAGAGCATGTGTCCCCGGTCGCTGCCCGCTGGCTCGCGACCTTTTGCCAGCCCGGCGTCGCGCTCCGCGCGGCGCTGGTCTACGGCGTCGTGACCGCCATCCTCGCTCGGACGATCGGCCGTCAGTACCAGCTGTACTGGCACTCGGGTGCGACCTTCGCCTGCGCGGCGATCCCCCCCCTCTTGGCCGGCGAGCTGGTCTGGGCAAAGTGGCGCAAGCTCAGCCCGCCCGCGCGCCCGGATGCGCGAGGCCGATGGGCGTGGCTGATCGCCATCCCGTCGGCGTGCTGCGTGCTCGCCACGGTGATGGGTAAGCCGCTTCCCGGCGCCCTCGCTGCGCTCGGCCTCATGGCTGTGGTTGCCCACGGGCAATGGCGGGCGCGACCGCTTCCACCCTGGGCGTTCGCCGGCGTGGCCGGGTGGGTGGCCTTGGGCCTGTGGCAAGACACGCGCCATGCTGCGCTCCGGCGCTTTGCTTCGAACCACACGTCGTTCGGGAACCTGTCGCTCGTGGTGCTCCAGCGTGTCGCCGATCTGGACGGCGATGGAGAGTCCGCGACCTTCGGCCTCGACTGTGACGACCTCGACCCCACGCGGAGCCCCGCGCTGGTCGACCTGCCCGACGACCGCCTGGATCAGAACTGCACGGGGCACGATGGGGCGCTGGACGAGGCGATGAAGCAGGTCGGCCCGGCAAGCCCCCGGGCCCAGCGAAGCAAGCCGGCTCCCCGCTCTCCGATGCCCGCCGTGTTCCTGATCACCGTGGACGGCTTGCGGCACGATGTGTTCCAGGACGCCTCGGTCTTGCCGGAGACCCGAACCTGGGCCGAGCAGTGCCATCGCTTCACCAACGCACGCAGTCAGTCGAACGGAACGGGGGACTCTCTGGTCTCCCTTCACACCGGCATGTACCCGCGCCACGTGCAAGACGGGGACGAGGTGCTGGTGGCGTACGCCGATCCGAAGCGGAAGATCCTGTCGACCCCCCCGACGCTGGCTGCCATGCTGGCCGCCTCGGGCTTCGCCACCTACGTGGTATTCCCAGCGTTTCCGCTGAAGAACTTGTACTTCCTCACGGGGTACGAGCTCGGGCGGACGCTGCCGGACACCGGGGATGCGTCGTGGCCGAACCTCGAGACTACCCTGCAGCAGGCGCGAGCCTACATGCGCGAAGCCTCGGGCGAGCGCCCGCTCCACCTGAGGATCCACGTGATGGACCTGCACATGCCCTACCGCGGCGGCGAGGGGCGAGCCGGCTATCTGCGAACGGCGCGCAGCATCGATGGCGAGCTCGCTCGATTCCTGCGCGAGCTGCCCCCGAGCGCCGTGGTCATCCTCTCTGCGGATCACGGCGAAGCGTTCGGAGAGCACGGCACCATCACCCATGGAAGCAACCTGTTCGACGAGCAGATCCACGTCCCGCTGGTGTTGTGTGCACCCCCCGAGCTCGGGCTCGGAACGCCACGCGAAACGCCCGACGCGGTCGGTCTGGTCGACATCGTCCCCACCCTCGTCGAGCTCCTGGGCTTGCCCTATTCCTACGCCTGGCACGGCCAGAGTCTGGTGAGCCGCCTGCGCCACGGCACGCCCTTGCCGCGCCCCTGGGTGTTTGCCGAGCAGTGGTCCAGTGATCGCCGCACGCAAGCGGTGGTCGAGGGCTGCAAGAAATGGATCGCCGACCTCGACCAGGGCTGGCAAGCAGAGTTCGACCTCTGCGCCGACCCGCACGAGCGCCGAGCGCGCCCCAGCGACGGGATGCGTCTAGGCCAGGTGGTCGACACCGAAGTCGATGCGTATCGCTCCTGGCGGATCGGGCGCGCGCGCACCATGCGCCGTTGATCGCATGCACAAACACGAGCGCCCACAGCCTGAGGGCTGCGGGCGCCAGTGCCGTCGGACGCCGAGGGTTATTCCTCGGGATTGCTCTCGACGAAGTTCGGGGCGATGGTGAGCTCGAGCGCCTTATTGGCGCCCTCCTGCACCTTGCCCGTGAGGGTGAAGCTCGACATGATCTTGTCGCCGTTCAGGTCGCCCTTGGCCTCCGCGGTGAAGGCCGCGTCCTTGCCGCCACCGTTGGTGCCACCCGCCTGGGTGTAGTTGTACTGGTAGTACTGCGGGTCGGTCATCTGGAACTTCAGGCACGCGAAGCCGGTGTGCACCGTGGTGCCGTCCACCGACCACTCGACCGGGCTCGACTGGTACTTCTTGCCCTGGATCTTGGCAGTGTCCGTCGGAACCGCCTTGGTCGCGGTGGCGCACAGCCGGTTGTTGATGTCGGCCGTGCCGCCGAGCGCCAGAATGGTGCCGGACATACCTTCGCGCGCGTATGCGCTCGAAGCGTCCTTGGCGATCTGACCCAGCGAGTTGCGCGCCTCAGCGGTCTTCGCGTTGGCGATGTACTTACGAACGCCATAGATGGCCAGAGCAGCCAGAACGCCGACGATCGCCACCACGATCATGAGCTCGACCAGCGTAAAACCTCTCTTGAGTTTCTTCTTCATGACATGTCTCCTTGGTCTCTCGGGTGGCAGGGTTCTGGCTTCGCGCCCGGCCACCCGCCGCGCGCGCAGATTTCAATCGTCACCGGCGGCGCGTGCCACCGGTCCGAATTCAGCTCATTCGCCTTCGTTTTCCGTGAGGATCTCTTGTGTGAAGCTCGAGCCCACGAACTTGGAGTAGTTCTTGTCCAGGTTGAAATCGCCGACCGACTTCACCACGAACCACGGCTCGGTGGTCGGGTTCGGATAGTTCAGCGTCGCAGAGGTTCCAGGGTTCGGCGGCACACCGCCCGGGTTGCCGGCGACCACGGCGTACCCGAACTGAACCGGGTTCGGAGTCTGGACGCCCAGGTGCTGCCACTGACCCCAGTCCGCGTGGGCGGTGTTGACCCAATGGCGCTTCTTGTCCATCGGCGGGCCCGGGTAGTAGGTGTCGATGTCCGTCGACACGTTGTAGTAGGCGTGAAACTCCTCGCGCCACGCTTCTTGCGCGGTCTTGATCTGGCCGATCATGTAGATCGGCTCGGCGGCCTTGCTGGCGCGCACGTACTTGTTCATCCCGTACACCGCGAGCGCCGCCAGCGCGCCGACGATCGCCACGACGACCATCAGCTCGACGAGGGTGAAGCCGCGTTGTGAACGCCCGAAGCGCATCGACCAACCGGGATTGCAGCTTCCGTACCAGAACGGGCGCCTGCGGACTTTGCCGAACATCTCACGGATCTTGCCATGGCGACGGCAGCCACGGCCAATTGAAGTGACGATTCCCGTCACCCGCGGCTCGCGCAACTGACGAAGCGCGGCAGGCACCGGGGTAGCCGCAGCGCACACACGCCGGCACACGCACGGACACCCGCCACCGCAGCGGGCACCCGGCTCACTCGCCTTCGTTCTCGCGCAGGATCTCGCCGTTGAAGCTGGCGGCAACGTAGTACGACTTCACGCCGTCGGCGTCGGTGTCCCCCATCGCCTGGATGACGTACCACGGCACGGTGATGGTGTTGGCGGCTGGCCAGCCGGGCTGTTGAGCTGTGGCCACGGCCGGCAGAGCGCTGAACGGCGCACCGGCCATGGTCACGTACCCGAACTGCACCGGCCCCGAAACCGTGGGGCTCAAGAGCCTCCACCGCGCGTAGTCGTTGCCCGCGGGGTAGTCCCACGCATACAGCCGCTTCCCCGGAGTCGCCGTGGGGTACCACGACGTCATGTCCGTCGAGACGTTCAGGTAGGTGCCGTTCTCGGAACGCCACCGCTCTTGCGCCACGCGAACGCTCTGGACCATCCCGAAAGCTTCGACCGAGCGCGTGTTGAACACCCACTGGCGGAACATCACGACGCCCAGGGTCGCGAGAACGCCCACCAGCACGACCACCACCATCAGCTCCACCAGGGTGAAGCCGCGACGCCCGAAGTTCGTCCGCCGGGACATGGATCGCGACCGTGGATGCACACTCCGTTCCATGCTCGCCAGGGCATTGTAGCGCGGCCAGGCGACTTCCGACCGCCTTTTCCGCCACGCAACCGGGGGTCGGGCTCGCAAGTTATTGCGGACCGGGCTCGCCCTCGCTGGGCACTTCGTCGTCCCCACCCAGGCCGTGCTTCGATAACCGGTACCGGAGCGAGCGGAACGTGATGCCCAAGAGCTTGGCGGCGGCGGTCCGGTTGCCTGCCGTGCGGTCGATGGCCGAGAGCAAGAGCCGGCGCTCGACCTCGTTCAGCAGCTCGTCGAGGTTGGCGCCCTCGGGCGGAAGCGTGAGGATCTCACCCGCCGGCGCGCTGGCAGCGCCGGCCACCTCCGCCGGCAGGTCGCCAAGGCCGATGGACCGCGCGCCGGCCAGCGCCACCGACCGCTCGATCACGTTCTCGAGCTCGCGCACGTTGCCCGGGTAGGAGTAGCGCTCGAGGGCGCGCAGCGCGTCGGCGCTGAAGCCCGCGACGTCCTTCCCCATCTCGGAGGAGAAACGCCGCAGGAATCGCTCGGCCATCAGGGGGATGTCTTCCCGCCGGTCGCGCAGCGGCGGCAGGCCCACGCGGATCACGTTGAGCCGGTAATACAGGTCCTGGCGAAACGCACCGCGCGCGACCTCGGCCTCGATGTCGCGGTTGGTGGCGGCCAGCACGCGCACGTCGATGGTCGTCTCTTGCGTGGCCCCCACGGCCCGCACGCTGCGCTCTTGGAGCACGCGCAGCAGCTTGACCTGCAGCGACGCCGGCAGCTCGCCGACTTCGTCGAGCATGAGGGTGCCGCGATCGGCCTCGCGAAACAGTCCGCGGTGGCGAGTCTGCGCGCCGGTGAACGCGCCCTTCTCGTGGCCGAACAGCTCGCTCTCCATCAACGCCTCGGGCAGAGCGCCGCAATTCACGACCAAGAAGGGCCCCGAGCGGCGATCCGACCGGTCGTGGATGGCGCGCGCCACGCGCTCTTTTCCGGTGCCGCTCTCCCCCGTGATCAGGACGGTGGTCTTGGTCGCCGCGATGCGGTCGACCAGATCGAGCACCGCGCGCATCGCCGGGCTGCGACCGAGCACCTCGACATCGGTCCGCTCGATCCGAGCGCGGAGCCGGGTGTTCTCTGCCGTCAGGTCGTGCTTCTCCAGCGCCTTCTGCACCAGCGCCGTGATCTCGGCCGGCTGGAACGGCTTGGTGACGAAGTCGTAGGCCCCGCCGCGCATCGCCGCGATGGCGTTCTCGACGGTGGAATGCGCGGTGATCAGGATCACCTCCGTCGCCGCGGCGCGACGCTTGGCGGCAGCCAGCACGTCGAACCCCGAGCCGTCGGGCATCGACAGGTCGGTGAGCACGACCGGAAACGGTTGCTGGCTGGTGCCAAGGGCCTCGACGGCCGCCCGACAGCCCGCGACCGAGACCACGTCGTAGCCCTCGCGCTTGAGCGCGATCTGGAGCATCTGGCGGATCGACGGCTCGTCGTCGACGATCAGCACCTTGAGCGGGCCGGGAACCAGCGACTCCATCTCGACCCGGTTCTATCACGCGGGCAGAGGCCGGCGCTTCTCTTGCTTTGTCAGGCAAAAAGTCTACGCTTGTGCAGTCTTCCGCGCTTGTTCTTCCACATGACCCGCCTGCATTCCTTCGTCGGTGCGGCCCGCTGGGCGCTCTTGGTGGGCGTCGCAGGCCTCTGCGCGGCATGCGGGGGCGATGCGGCGGAAGCGGGGGGCGGCGGGAGCGGCGGAATGGGGGGCAGCGCAAGCGGACCTTCGTCCTTGACGTTCGAACCTTCGACCACGCTGGCGCTGGCGCCGGGCGAGAAGCGCAAGCTTCGCGTGAAGGCCTCGCCGCCCGGGAAGTACCCTGTGCGGTTCGCGCTCTTGGGCGACGCCGACGACGCCGCGCTGGACACGAGCGAAACCAGCACCGACGCGGCCGGCAGCGCCCACGTGGTGCTGTTCGCGCCCAGCTCGGCCCGAGCGTTCAGCGTCCGCGCCAGCTCGGGCGACAAGGTGGCGGCCAGTGTGGCGGTGAGCGTGAGCGCCAGCGGCTTCGGCGCGCTGCAGGTGGTTCCGGCCTATGCGGGCAAGCGTACCGTTTCGCACTGGGTCGCCAGCGTGCGCACCGGTGTGACGTGCGCCGAGCTGACGGGCAGCTTGCTGGAAGACGGCGACCTGAAGGCGAGCGCGCCGTTCGGGTCAGTGCCTCAGGTCGACTTCGTCCCGGTGGGGCCGACGCTGGCAGTGACCCTGCGCGGCGCCGAGGCGATGGTGGGCTGCGAAGAGCTGGCCGAGCTCACCGCGGGCGAAGTTCAAACCATCGAAGTGCCGGTCGTGGACATTCCCATCCAGCTGGGCGACGCCAAGCTGGACGTGACGCTGGGCCTGGACGGGGCGAAGGGGAAATGGAGCGACCTGCTGGGCGTCGACTCCATGCTGCTGGCGTTCTCGCCGGCGACGAACGACCCGAGCGCGTTGCTCGACGCCATGCAGGCCCAGGCGGGCGACGCTGGGTTCCAGGCGGCTCGCAAGACCGGCGGTTGGGACGCCGCACTGGTGAACGTGCTCGGCGGTCAGAACGGGCTGCGCACCAAGCTTTCGCCCTGGCTCGGGCAAGGTGCCGAGGCGTTCGCGTCGCCCGACGTGATTCGCGGGCGCCTGACCCGCGCCGTGGGCAGCGACGCCAGCGCCTGGTTCCAGCTCGACAGCGTGGGCGGCGCCAACCCGTTGGAGGCGGGCGCGGCCGAGAAATACCTCGCCTCTTGGCAGCCACAACCCGACGACACCGTGGCCCTGGGTGTCGACCTTCAGTTCCTGCCCTCCGAGCTCGTCGCCCTGCTGGCCGTTGCGCCCGCCAAGGCCGCGGTCGCCGGCGCCAGCAGCGTGCCCGCTGCGCTCGCAGAGCTGGCCAGCTGCAAGGGCGTCGCGCAAGCGTTGGTCGCCGCGGGCACCGGGTCGGGTCAAGCTTTCCCGGGCTGCGACGCCAGCTGCGCGCAGAAGCTCTGCCAGAGCGGCCTCGAGCTACAGTGGAGCTGGGCCCGGGGCGCCTCGACCCAGCCGGCAGCACCGACGGCGCTGCTCGCGGTGGCTGCCACCGCCGAGGCCACCGTCGACGACCACGCGCAACCGAGCGCGCTGTCGGGCAGCTGGGTCGGCACGTTCAGCACGGGTGAGAAGTCCGCACCCGTGACGGGCTCCGCGACCGCCAAGACGCCCGCTCCGGAATAGTGGTCGGCGGCGCTCGATCGTCATGATCCAAGGAGCACTCGTGGTCGTCGCGCTCCTGGCGGTCTTCGCCGGATTGCGCGCCAAGGCGCCGACCGACGCTCCAGCGGCGGCCCCCACTCCGACCTGGCGAGACGCCCTGGCGATCGCCGCGCTGCTGGTGGCCCACACCCCCGAGCTCTCGCTGGTCCTGGCGACCCGGCCCATGCCGGGGTTTCTGCCCGCCGACGCGCGGACCCACGCGGTGGTCGCACGCCAGCTGTTCGAGGGGGGCTGGGGCAGCGGCTGGATCGACAGCTACCTCGGGGGCTTCCCCCTCGCCACGCACTATCCAATCTTTGGCTGGGTGCTGGTGGGTCTGCCAATGGCGCTTGGCGCCTCGCCGGTGGCCGCGACGAACGCCGTGTGCCTGGCGTGCGTGGCAATGACGCCGATCTTGGCCTACCGGCTGGCGCGCCGGCTGGGCGCCGCCGAGCTCTCGAGCCTCTTGGGCGCGTTCTCCTTGGTCTGGGTCAGCCCCCTCAATCCGTTCGTCGGCTCGAGCGCCACGTACTTTCACACCGGCCTGGTCTCGCAATGCGTGGTCATGCCGCTGATGGTGCTGTGGCTGACCCGGGTGCTGACCTCGCAGCACCTTGCGGGGGCTGCGCTCTGGGCCAACCTGGCGTTCCTCGCCCATCCGCAGGTCGCGCTCGGCGGCGCAATCCTGCTCGTGGGCGTCTGCGTCGTCAGTGGGCAGCGCCGCTGGGTCGTCGCTGCGGTGTCCAGCCTGGCTTCTGCGGTGGTGTGCTCGGCCGTGGTCTACGGCCACGGCATGCGCCACTTGCTCTTGCCCTTCGGCTGGCCGCCGCTGCCTCGCTGGATGCAGGTCGGCTTCGGCGCCGACCGCTTGGCGGACTGGTTCTGGGGCGGAGAGCTGCTCGATCGCGATCGCCTTCCGCTGTTCACCGCGCTCTGGCTGGGGGCGGTGGTGGTGCTGGCCGCCCGGGCCCGCATGCGGGCCGCTCGCATGGCGCTCGTGGCGACCGTGCTGGCGGTGGTGCTCAGCGTGATTGGCCCTTCGCTGGGCCAGTCCGGCCGCCTGGGCGAGATGGCGCTGAAGGTGCTGCAGCCGCTGCGATTGCTCGCGATCTTGCCCCTGGTGGGTGCCGCAGCGGTCGTGACCGCGCTCGAGGTGCAGCGCTCGGCCGTGGCGAGCTTCCTCTCGCCACGCCTGTCGCGCCGTGCGCTTCAGGTCGTCGTCTCGGCGCTGGTCGTGGCCGTGGCCGCTCCGATGGCCCACTCGCACCTGGAGGCGGTGAACGCCCGCATCGACGCCATTGCCCACAGCGTGGCCCAGGGGCCGTGCGGCACCGCCGATCCGACCTTTTCGGAGCTCGCCGCGCTGCGCGCCGACCTGCGCAGGCTGCAGGGAGGGCGGCTCTTCATCGACGACCGCGAAGGGTCACTGGCTGCCAACTGCGCGGCGCTGACCGGGCTGGAAGCGGACTCTGCCCTGCCCCTCGCCACCACGCGTGGGGTCGGGGCCCACGTTGGCTTCGCATGGCAGCTCGTCCGCCGGCTGGCTCTCGAGGACCCGGGGCTGGCCCACCGCGCCGAGACGCTGGGCATCAGCCACCTGCTCGTCGGCCAGCCGCTGACCCCGACGAACGCCTCGAGCTTCGACCTGCTCGCGCGCCACGGCGCCCTGCACCTGTACGCGCGCCGCGGTGGGAGCGGGCTCTTCGGCGTGGGATGCATCCGCGAGCGCCGCAGCGGGCCGAACGGCGCGCTCGCCGCCGGCCTGCTGGAAGACGCGGACAGCGAGCACCGGCGAGTCGCCCTGTTCGACCCCTCCGGGTGGACCGAGCTCGTCGTCGACGGGCCGCCGTCCTTCGAAGCGCTCTCGGACTCGTGCGCCGAAGGTGCCGCGAGCCGCTCGAACGAGCAGCACGCCTCTGGCCGTCACGTGATCGAGCTCGAAGGGCAAGCGCCGGTGGCGCTGGTGCTGCGCGTGACCGCCCACCCCTGGTGGCGCTGGAGCCTCGACGGGCGGCCCGTCGAGTCGCGCATGGTGTTTCCGGGCTATCCGTCCATCAGCGTGCCCGAGGGGCGCCACCGGATCGAGGTCACCGCGGCCTGGAGCCCGTGGGTCGTCGGCGCGCTGGCCGGAAGCGTGCTCGGGCCGCTCGCCTGGGCGCTGGGCGCGCGGCGGCGAAAGCGCTAGTCCCGCCCCATCATCAGCTCTTGTTGCCTCACCTCGCGCCACACGCTGGACAGGTGGCTGAGCCCGATCGATGCGAAGCTGGCGAGCACCAAGAGCGCGGCCACGGCCCCGAAGAGCTTGTTCCGGCTCCAGGGCGACGGCTCTTTGTAGAACGCGTAGCCCATGGCGAACCCCACCACGAAGCCGCCGATGTGCGCGGCGTTGTTCACCGACAGCGCCAGCGCAAAGATGACCGCGTAGACCGCCACCCGCACCAAGTACTGCTTCCAGGCGGGGTCGCGGGCCGCGTAGAGATAGCCGATCAAGGCGGCAATCAGGCCGAACAGCCCGCCGCTCGCTCCGGCGGTCAACGCCGGCGCGCCGCTCACGGCGTACCACACGTCGCTGACCACGAACCCAGCGATGCCCGTGCCGACGAAGATCAGGGCGAACCGGCCCGAGCCCAGTCGCAGCTCGGTGGCGCGCCCGAAGTCCCAGAGGGCCATCATGTTGAAGCCCAGGTGCAGAGCACCGAAGTGCACGAACATCGCCGACAGGTAGCGCCAGGGCTCGTCGCGCCCCAGCGTCCCGAAGAGCGCGCCCCAGCGCAGCGCCTCGGAAGGGCGCACGCCGCCCAGCATGGCGAGCTTCTTGGTGGCGAGCACGGTCATCACGAAGACCGCGACGCACACGATCACGTACAGCTTGGTCAGCGGGCTGTCGCGGCCGAGCAGGGTGGTCAGAAGGCCCGCCGCGGCGCGCCCGGCAGGGCCCGGCAGGCGCTGCCCGCAGCGGAAGCAGGTCTTCTCGTCCACGGAGTTCAGCCCCCCGCAGTGCGGACAAATGCTGGAGCCGGAAGCCAAGGTGAGGGCGAATCTTTCGGCCGCAGCGGCCTTTGGCAAGGCCTTTTCTCGAACCTGCGTGACTTGGGCCACTGAACGCCCGGGCGTAAGCTCGGGGCGGCTCCGGCCGTTCCGATGGCATGACCGCGCTGTGCCTGACGGCCCCCACCCCCCTGCCCGCCTCTGCGCTCGGGCTCGGGCAGGTCGCGTGGGACGTCTGGCGAGGGCTGTTCGGCACGATGCCGCCGTGTAGAGTCCCCGCCGTGCAGGAACGGGACCCGGCAGAGCTCGAAGCGGAGCGCGTGCTGGCAGTGCGGGCGCAGGCGGGGGACCGCGAGGCGCTGGGCACCCTGCTGCGTCGCTATGGGCCGCGGCTGTATCGCAGTGTGCTCTTGCCGCGCCTGGGCAGCGCCGCCGCCGCCGAAGAAGCGCTGAGCGCGACCTACATGAAGGTGGTCGAGCGCTTCGAGCAGTTCACCTGGCAAAGCGTCGGGGTCTACCCCTGGCTGCGGGTCGTGGCGCTGCGGGTCGCGCTGGACCAGCTGCGCGCGAAGAAGCGCGAGGTGCTGTTCGAGCCCGCCGACGTCGAGCGCGAGATCGACGCAGCCGCGCGCGACGACCGCGAAACCGACGTGATCGAGCAGCACGACCTGGCCCAGGCCCGGGGCCGGGTGGAAGAGCTGCTGGGGCGGCTGAACCCGCGCTACGCCACCGCAATTCGCCTGCGTGTGCTGGAAGAGCGTTCGCGCGACGAAGCCGCCAAGGAGCTGGAAGTCAGCGTGGCGACCTTCGACGTGGTACTCCATCGCGCGATGGCCGCGCTGAAGAAGGCGCTTGCGAGCGAGGGAGGTGGGTCATGACCCGCGACTCGTCCGACGACCTCGCGCTCTTGCCCGAAGAGCAAGAAGAAGAGCTGGCCCGGGCGCTGCGCGCCGCGTTCGCGCCAGGGCAGCTGGATCCGGCGGTCAACGAGGCGCTGATCGCCGCCGCGCTGGAAGATCCGCTGGCGCCGCCCAGCGACGAAGAGATCGCCGAGAGCGAGCGCCTGCGCGACGCGCTGGAAGGTCGGGGCAGCCATGCCTCGGCGGATCTCGCCCGGGCCTTGCGCGCCGCCGCAGCCCCCCCGGCGCTGCGAGAGCTCGACGCCGAGCGGGTCGCCGAGCGGGTCCTGGGCAAGCGGGTGAGCCGCCGCCGGAAGGTGCTGATCGTGGCCTTCGGTACCGTGGCGACCACCACGGTCGCCCTCGCGGCCTCGTGGTTCCTGGTGATCTCGCCGGCGCTCGACGGAGGCCGCGGAACCGAGCTGGCGGCTCAGGCCGAGGCGCTGGCCGTGTCACGCTCCACCGCCGGCATGTTCAGCGAGAAGTTCGAGCCGGGCGCGACCACCGCCCGGGTCGATCGCATCGCTCTGGCCCGCTCGCGCGATCTGCGCTCGAACCGCTACGCCTTGTGGGGGGTGCGATGACCGCGCGGCGTTGGCTCGCTTCGGCGCTGGTGCTGCTCGCGCTGCTGGGCGCGGGGCTCACCGGCTGCAGCAAGGGCGAGCGGTCACCCGAAGGGGACGCGGGGCTGCCGGTCGATCCGGTGCTGCTCGCGTACCTGTCCCGCGCGAAGAGCGCGCATCACATCGCCGACCGGCACGAAGAAGCGGGCGCGCTGGACAAGGCCGTCGAGCCCTTGCAGCGGCTGGTGGACGGGCCTGCCCCCGGCGGCGGCGGCGCCAGCGCGCCGGCCGAAGTGCGCGAAGTGATGGCCGACACGCTGGCCCGGCTCGCAGATTTGAAGAGTCAGCTGGGGCAACACGACGCGGCCGCGAAGGACGTCGAGCGCGGTCTCGAACTGGCCCGAGAGACCACCTATTTCCGCGGTCACCTCTTCGAGGTTCGGGGCCTGGTGGACGAGCGTCTGGCCAAAGAGCTGGACGCCAAGGGCGACAAGGCCGGCGCCGAGGCGGCGAAGAAGCGGGCCCTGGACGCGTTCGAGAAGTCGATGGCGATCCAGGCCGAGGTGATCGAGCGGGCCACGGCGAAACCGGAGGCCGCGCCATGAGCGCCCGCGCGCTGGTGCTCGCCGCGCTGTGCGTGGGCGGCTGCGCGGCACCCGCCAAGCAACTCGAGGCACCGGCTTCGGCCCCGCAGGGCGGCGAGCTCGCGCCCGAGTCTCCCGACGTCGAGAGCCAGAAGAAGCAAGAGCCCGAGGGGGGCCCCGCGGCTCAACCGGGGTTCGCTCAGCCGGCCCTGGTGACCCTCGACGAGGCCGAGGCCACCTTCGACCGTGACTCGCGGGATCTGGCGCGCGCGCTGTCTTCCACACGGGACTGCGAGGTCGCCAGGAAGGCCCTCGACTCGATGCGCCGATCCGCGGCGCGCATCTGCGACTTGAACGGTCCGGGCGATCCGGGCGGGCGCTGCGCCCGCGCCAAAGGCCAGCTCGAGACCGCCACCGAGAACGTGCGGCGCGGCTGCGGCTCATGACCCCGCACGACGCCCGCTCCGGCGGCCGCTGGACACGGCGGCAATGGCTGAAGAACGCCGTGATTCGCGGGCTGGTCCGCGGGTTGCTGGTGGTGGCCGATCGGCTGCCCGCGCCGCTCTTGCTGGCGACCTGCCGCGCGCTCGGCCGGCTGACGCCCTGGGTCGCGCCCGCGCTGGCGCGCCGCGCCCGACACCGCGCCGCGCTCGCGCTCCCTGCCGAGGTGGCCGAACGCGCCACCACCTCGTGCTTCGTCAACGCGGGGACCAGCCTTGCGGCAACGCTGTTGCTGCGCCGCCCCGAGGTGCGGCCCAGCGACTGGATCGAGATCGATGCTGCGGCGCGATGCGAGCTCGAGCAGGCAGGCGGCGCGGTGGTCGTGAGCGCCCACCTCGGCCCGTTCGAGCTGCTCGCGCCGGCGGTGGCCGAGGCCGGGCTCGCCCCCGCCGTGGTCGTGCGAGAGAGCTACGACCCCGGGCTCGACGCGCACGTCGATCGCCACCGGCTGGAACGGGGCGTGACCGTGATCCACCGCGGGCGTCCGGGCGCGAGCACGCGGATCGTGCGTTCGCTGCGCCGGGGCAAGCTGGTCGGCCTCCTCCCCGATCTGCCCGCGCGGGTCGCGAGCGTCCCGGTCGCCTTCCTGGGTCAGACCATGGCCATGCCGTCCGGTCCGGCCCGGGTCGCGCGCGCCGCCCGGGTGCCGCTCTTGATCTGCACGCTGGCCCCGCTGCCCGGCAGCGATCGATTTCGGCTGCGCGTGAGGCGGATCGACCCCACGTGCGGCTCACTCCAGACCATGACGCAGCGCGTTGCGTCGGCGCTCTCGGAGGCTATTTCTGCGGCCCCCGAATGGTGGTTGTGGATGGCGGCGCCGAGCCCTGGCTGATTTGGAGAAAATTCGGCATGCATTCCGCACGGGGGCTGTATTTTGCACCCCGGGAGCCGAAAACGTCCGTGCCGCCGAGTGAAGAGGGTCAGCTGCCGTGTCCGGTCGCGGGCGTCGACATGCGCACGTTGCCGATCGGGCCGGAAGAGGCGTTCGTGCTCACGCGGGTGGACGGTCGCTCGAGCGAAGCCGACATTGCCGCGGCCACCGGCCTGGACGGCGGTCGCGTGCTCCAGAGCCTGAAACGCTTGGTCGAGCTGGGCGCGGTTCGGTACGACAAGGTGACGCCGTCGGCACCCCCGCCGCATGACCGATCGAGCGCGCCGCCGGGGGTTCGCATCTCGCACCCGGTCATCGAGGCCCAGGCCACCGAGCACCCGGACGCGGAGCACCCCGCCTCGGCGCTCTACGACCCGGCAGAGCTGGACGAGGCCGTGGATCTGGATCTGCCGCGCAAGCGCAAGGTCCTCGACTATTTCTACCGGCTGGACACCGCGACCCACTACGAGCTGCTCGAGGTCTCGACGGCGTCCGACAAGAAGGAAATCAAGGACGCCTACTTCAAGATCGTCGGCACCTTCCACCCGGACAAGTACTACGGAAAGCAGCTCGGCAGCTTCAAGACCAAGCTCGAGCGGGTGTTCCAGCGGCTGACCGAGGCGCAAGAGGTCCTCAGCCGCAAGCAGACGCGCGACGAGTACGACGCTTATCTCGAGTCGCAGCGGCGAACCAAGAAGCTCGAGCAGTCGTTCCGGGTCGAGAGCATCGAGCTCGAGGCCGTGCGCCAGCGGATCGAGCAAGAAGCGCGGATCTCGGAGCGCGCCAGCCACGCACCCCCCAGCGCCTCCGTTCCGCCGGCGTCCGATCCAGAAGAGCGCCGCCGCGCGCTGGCCCGCAAGCTTCGCGGGTCCCTGGCCCCGCCGGCCCGGGCTTCGGCGCCCCCGCCCGAGGTGAGCCGCGCGGTGATCCAAGAGCACGTGGCCGACGAGCTCAAGCGCCGCTACGAGTCGCGGCTGAGCCAGGCGCGGGACAACCAGGTGAAGAAGTACGTCGAAGCCGCGGACGCATCCATGGCCACCCGCGACGTGATCTCGGCGGCAAACGCCCTGCGCATCGCCGTCACCTTGGCCCCGGACGACGCCGCGCTCAAGGCGCGGTTCGACGACGCACAAGAGAAGGCCGCGGCGCTCTTGGCCGACACCTATCTCGAGCAGGCAAGGTACGAAGAGGCCAACAAGCACTGGCTCGAGGCGGCAGCGACCTACGAGAAAGTGTCGCGGGGCAAGCCCAATGCGACCGTGTTCGACAAGGTGGCGACGTGCCTGTACGAAGGCAACGGGGACCTGCGCAAGGCCGGCGACATGGCGCGCAAGGCCGTGGGGCTGGCGCCGAAGTCGGTGGAACCCCGGCTCACACTGGCGAAAATCTACGTCAAGGCCGGGATGAAAGAGAGCGCGCTGGCCGAGTTCGAGCGCGTTTCGCAGATGGCCCCGGGGGATGATACGGTCAAGGACTGGATCAAACGGCTCAAACGCGGTGAAGTTTGAGCCGTTCAGCTCGCATGAAGGCTTGGAAAGGCAAATATGACTGAGAAAGTCATCGGCATCGACCTCGGCACCACGAACTCGTGCGTGGCCGTGATGGAGGGCGACGCGCCCGTGGTGATCCCCAATCGCGGCGGGTACAAGACCACGCCCAGCATCGTGGCCGTCACCGAAGCCGGCAAGCGACTGGTCGGTCACATCGCGAAGCGCCAGGCCATCACCAACGCCGAGAACACGGTGTACGCCGCCAAGCGCCTGATCGGGCGCAAGTGGAACTCGCCGCAGGTCAAGAACGCGCTGATGACCTCGAGCTACTCGATCGTGGAAGGCCCCCACGCCGACGTCCGCATCAAGCTCCGCGACAAGACCTACTCTGTGCCCGAAGTCAGCTCGATGATCTTGCAAGAGATGCGGGTCATCGCCGAGGACTACCTGGGGCACCCGGTGAGCAAGGCCGTGGTCACCGTGCCTGCCTACTTCAACGACAACCAGCGCCAGGCCACGAAGGACGCCGGCGCCATCGCCGGGCTGGACGTGATCCGCATCATCAACGAGCCCACGGCGGCTTCCCTTGCCTACGGTTTCGGAAAAGATCTCGACCGCACGGTCGCGGTCTACGACCTGGGCGGCGGCACCTTCGACATCAGCATCTTGGAGATCGGCGCCCACGGCGTGTTCAAGGTGGTCAGCACCACCGGCGATACCTTCCTGGGTGGCGAAGATTTCGACGCGCGGATCATCGACTGGCTGGTCGAGAGCTTCAAGGAAGAGCACGAGATCGACCTGCGCCAGGACAGGATGGCCCTGCAGCGCCTGCGCGACGCGGCAGAGAAGGCGAAGTGCGAACTGTCGAGCGTGAAAGAGACCGAGATCAACCTGCCGTTCATCATCTCGACGGGCCGGAACGAGGCGCTTCACCTGCAGCGTACGCTGACCCGCCAGACGCTGGAGGGGCTGACCGAAGACCTGACCGAGCGGACGGTGGACATCTGCAAGCAGGCGCTGGACGACGCCAAGCTGGGGGTGGACGAGGTCGAAGACGTGATCTTGGTCGGTGGCATGACGCGCATGCCCGCCATCCAGAAGGCGGTCACCGATTTCTTCGGGCGCGAGCCGAGCAAGAGCGTGCACCCCGACGAGGTCGTGGCGCTCGGCGCCGCCATCCAGGGCGCGGCCCTGGTCGAGGACAAGCACGAGATGATCCTCCTCGACGTGACCCCGCACGCGCTGGGGATCATGACCTTCGGCAGCTATTTCGAGGAGCTGATCCCCCAGAACACCACGGTGCCGACCAGCCGCACCAAGGTCTTCACCACCAGCCGCGACAACCAGACCGCGGTGAAGATCTTGGTGATGCAGGGCGAGAGCAAGAAGGCCGACGAGAACGAGCTCTTGGGCGAGTTCATCTTGACCGGGCTCCGGCGCGCGCCCAAGGGCCACGTGGAAATCGAGGTGACCTTCGAGATCAACACCGACGGCATCGTCAGCGTCCACGCCAAGGACCTCGAGACCGGCCAGGCTCAATCCATCCAGGTGACCGCCACCAGCGGGCTCACCCAGGACGAGATCAAGAGCATGATGGAGAACGCCAAAGACTACATGGTCGAACGGCGCCACGACGAAGAGTTCGAGGGCTTGAAGCAGCAGGCCGAGACGCTGATTGCCGAGGTGGAGCGCCTCTTCCCCGACGTCGAGCGGGTGGTGGGCGGCGCCGACTTCGGCCGCGACGCCATGAGCAAGGCCAAGCGCATCGTCGAGGCCACACAGGCCGCCATCGCCAAGAGCGACACCGCCGGCCTGAAAGAGCAAGTCGAGCAACTGCAGCGCACCGAGCGCATGTTCAAGGGCGTGGTCGCCCGATCGTGAGCGCATGGGGACAGACAGCGGCAAACCGAAGCACGAGATGGATCTGATCGATCTGGCGTGGGACGACGACGCCAGCGGTGAGATCCCCATTTCCGGTCTGAACCAAGTCCCCGACCTGGAAACCAACGCTTTCGATCGGGTGACGGCCATCCCCGAAGAGCCGACCGCCGACTACGTGAAGCACGCGATGGCGCAGGTCGACGAGAAGGAAGAGCGCTCGGGCGTGCAGCCCCGCGAAGACCGCCCCTCGGGCAAGCCCACGCCCACCCCCGAGTTCCACATCCCGAACCTCGAGCTCGACGAGCCCGGCGAACGGCACACCGTGGACGACCTGCGCCTAGACCTGTCGTCGCCAAAGTCGCCGGATCCGATGCAGCTCGGGGGCCCGGCCAGCAGCCTGGAGCTCGAGCTCGAGACGCCGATGGCCCCCGAGGTGGGGGAGCCGGCCGAAGCCAAGATGCGCGATCGCTACGCCGCGGGCGATTTCACCGGCGCGCTGGTTCTGGCCGAGAGCCTGCTGGAATCGAACCCGAGCCATCCGGATGCGCTGCGCTTCGCCGAGAGCTGCCGCGACGTCCTGCTCCAGATGTATTCGGCCCGCCTCGGGTCCCTCGATCGCCCGGTCTACGTGGCCGTGCCGCCCGATCAAGTGCGCTGGCTTTCGCTCGATCACCGCGCCGGCTTCTTGCTGTCGCTGGTGGACGGCTCGTCGACCATCGAAGAGTTGCTCGACATCAGCGGCATGCCCCGCCTCGACGCGCTCCGCATCGTGTTCACCCTCTTCGAGCAGCAGGTCATCGGGCTGGGCACCGATGTCACGACTCGCTGAAGCGGCGGCGGGCGTCGCGCTCGCTCTGCTGGGGCTGGCCCTCACCGTCGCCAGCACCGACAGCCAGGCCCAGCCCTCGGCGGGCGCGCGGCCGGCAGCCCCCCCCGACGGCGAGCCGGTGCGCGTGGCGTCGTATCGGTTGGAAGCCAGCCTGGACGTACCCGCGCATCGCATCACCGGCAAGGGCACGCTCACCTGGACGAACACGTCGTCCGAGCCGACACGCGAGCTCTGGTTTCATCTCTATTTGAACGCGTTCAAGAACGACAAGACGGTGTTCCTGCGGTCGCCGTTCGGCGCCGGCCGAAGCGGGGACCACGGCTCGGACTGGGGCTACATCGACGTGTCGCGGCTGGTGGTCCGCGAGCTGGGCCCGGACGATCTGTGGCCGCGCGCCGCCCGCCACAGCCCTGGCGATCCGGACGACCAGACGGACATCGTCGTGCCGTTGCCGGCCGAGGTCGCCCCCGGCGCCACGCTGCACATCGACTTCGAGTGGCAGAGCCGCCTGCCGAGTATCGTCGAGCGCACCGGCTATGTTGGCTCGTTCCACCTTCTAGGGCACTGGTTTCCGAAGCTCGCCCGGCGCGAGCCCGACGGCCGCTGGGCCCACTTCGCCTTCCACCCGCAAGCCGAGTTCTACGCAGACTTCGGCCGCTACGACGTCACCCTGGACGTGCCGGCCGAGATGGTCGTGGGCGCCACCGGCTCGCAGCTTCGCGACGAGCGCGTGGGGGCGCGACGCCGGCTCGAGTTCCACGCCGACGCGGTCCACGACTTCGCCTGGACCGCCTTCCCCGACTTTCGCGAGCGGCGCGAGCAGATCGAGAACGTCGACGTTCGCTTCCTCTACCCGCCCGGGCACGAAGCGAATGCGGCGGCCACGGTCGAAGCCGTTCGCTTCGCGCTGCCACGCTTCAGTCGGCTGTACGGCGCCTACCCCCACCCCACGCTCACGGTCGTGCATCCGCCCGAGCAGGCCCGTAACGCCGGTGGGATGGAGTACCCCACCTTCATCACCACGGGCGGCCCCTGGTGGGCGGCAAGCTCGGGCCTGCGCATGGTCGAAGGCGTCACCGTGCACGAGCTCGGCCACCAGTGGTTCCAGGGGGTCTTGGCCTCGAACGAGCACCAGTGGCCGTTCCTGGACGAGGGGCTCGACACCTTCGCCGAGATGCGGGCCATGTCTGCGCGCCACGGCGCGGGCTCGATGGTCGCCCTGCCCGGCCTCTCGGTCTCCGGCGCCGCGGCCCGCCGCGCCCTTGCCATCCGGGCGGGACACGACCACCCGGTGGCGCAGCCCGCCGAGCGGTTCTCGAGCTTCGACTCCATCGGGGCGCTGGTCTACGCCCGCACCGCCATTGCGCTCGAGACCGTCGGGAACGTCTGGGGGCACGACGCCCTGGAGCGCGCGCTCGCGAGCTACACGCGCCGAGAGCGGTTCCGCCACCCGGGCCCGAAGAGCTTCCTGGAGGACGTCCGCACCCACCTGGGCAGCGATGCCCACGATGCGCTCAGCGCGGCGCTGTTCGACAAGGGGTGGGTCGACTACGAGCTCGCCGATCTCGATTGCGTGCAGCAAGGGCCGGCGCGCGGAGTGTTCGGCGACGGCGCCGAGCGGACCACGATCGCAAGCGACGGCGCCCAGCAGCGGTCGTGTCGGGCGCTGGTCCGTCGCAAGGGCACGCTGCGCTTCCCGGTCGACGTGGAGCTGGTCTTCGCCGACGGCACCCGGCAGCGGCGCCGCTGGCAGGCCAGCGAAGACTGGGCCACCTTCGACGCCGCTGGCCCGAGCGAGGTCGTGGCGGCGGTGGTCGATCCCGATCGGAACGTCCTCTTGGACGAGAACCTGGGGAACAACTCGCGGCGCCAACGCGGCGAGTTCGGGCACCGCACCCTCGAGCGCATGACCTACGCCGTCCAGCTGGCGCTGGGACTGATCGGACCATGAGCGCCCTCGCCCGCACCCGGCGCGCCGTTCGTGCCGTGGCCTTGGTCTACGCCCTGCGGGCGCTCGCCGCGTGGATCCTGGCCAGCCCCCTGGCCCGGGCGCTGACCAGCACGGTGGCCGCTCAGCACCCGCGCGGGGACGCCATTTTGTTCGATCCCGGCGGGCTCGAGCTGATCGAGTCGTTGCGGCTGTCCCTGGGCGTGCTGGGCTCGGAGCTGAAGGGCGCCTTGCTGATCGGTACGGTGCTCGGCGCGCTGTCGGTGATCCCGGCCGCGGCGCTCTTGGCAGCGCTGGTGGAAGACGAGCCCAGCGGGCCGGCCGAGTGGGTGCGACGCGCGGTCACCCTCTTCCCCCGCTTCGTGCTGTCGTTCGGCGCCCGGCTGTTTCTCCAGGGCGCGGTGCTGGCCGTCGGCGCGCTCGCGCTCGGTCGGCTGGGTCGGCGCCTGGCCTCGTCGTGGCCCGAGCAAAGCGCCGACCTCTCGGCGCTGGGGCTCGGGCTCTTGGTGCTGGCCGCGGCGTCCGCCCTGGGGATCTACGAAGACCTGTTCCGGATCGAGTCGGCGCGCGGGGCCACGCTGGGCCGCGCGCTCGGCCAGGCGGGCACGCTGCTGCGGGCGCGCTGGCTGGCGCTCGGGGGCAGCTGGCTCTGCCTGGTCGCCTGCGCGCTGGTGCTTCCGCTCTTGGTGGCACCCCTGGTCGGCATCGTGGACGTGAGCCGACCGGGCAGCTGGCGCCTGGTCGTAGTCACCTTCTTGCACCAGGCTGTGGTGCTGGGCATGGTCGCGGCGCGGGCGGTGTGGCTCGCGATCGTGATCGAGCTCGGCTCAGCGCCCCGCGCCCAACGCCTGCCGATAGACCTGCAGGTACCGCCGAGCGGGCCGATCCCAGCCGAGGTCGAGGCGCATGACACGCCGCCGCAGCCGCGGGAATGACGCCGACGAGAAGGCCGCCAGCCCGCGCCCCACGGCGCCGAGCAACGCTTCGTCGCTCTCGTCGTCGAACAAGAAGCCCGTGCCCGTCTCCAGCGAGGCGTCGCAGTCGACGATGGTGTCCACCAGGCCGCCCACCGCGCGGGCGATCGGCACGGCGCCGTAGCGCTGCGCGACCAGCTGGCCCTGACCGCAGGGCGCACGACGCGGGCAGAACAGCGCCAGATCGGCCGCTGCGACCAGGCGGCGCCGGATGGGGTCGGTGGGGCGCTCGACGAACGCAAAGTCTTCTCGCCGGCGCGAGCGCAGCGCTTTCAGCTTCTTTGCCGCGGCCAGCGGCAGCTCGGCAGCCACCACCACCGCCGCCTCGGTCTTGAGCAGGCCCGACAGCGACGCCAGCACCAGATCGAGGCCCTGCTCGGGCCCGAGCGGGCCGTCGATCAAGAGCAGCGGGCGGTCGAGCTCCACCGGCAGCTCCAGCTCGCGCAGAACGGTGCTCTTGCAGATCCCCTTGTGGGACGAGTCTTCGGCGTTGAACCTGCTGGGGAGTGCCGAGTCGGTGGCCGGATTGAACACCGAGCCGTCGACACCGTTGGTGATGCCGATCACGGCCTTGCCCAGATCTTCGAGCTGAGCCGCGAGCTCGGCGGCGTAGGCCGGCGAGACGCTGGTGACGACGTCTGCCAGGGTGACGCCGGCGCGCAGCGACTCGAGGTGCATCGTGGCGTCGTGGATCGTGAGCACCGTGGGCACGCTGGGCCCGGGGCTTGCGGCCAGCGCCGCCGGCACTTGCGCCGCCGGGGCGTCGTGCAGGTGAACGATGTCGAAGGCGGTGCCCTGCGCGGCACGCTGCCGCACCAGCGCGGCCGCGGCCTGCGACAAGAGCGCGAAGCGCTGGGCGTTGTCCGCGTGCGGCGCGCCGTCGGCGCTGTAGGGCAGCGGACGATCGAACAGCACGGGCGCGTCGAACAACGTGACGTTCACGCCCGAAGGCAGCTGAGCGTCGAGCACCGGGACCTCGCCCCCGTCGGCGAGCGGCAGCGGCGTCAACCGACGCGCCATCATCAGCCCCGACTCGTCGAAGCCCGGCTGCCGCGGGATGGCGACCGTGACGTTGTGCCCGAGCTGCCTCAGACCCTTGGCCAGGGACGCCACGGCGTCACCCGCCTCGGTCTCGCGAGCGTACGGGGCGAGCTCGAGGCTGACCATCAAGATTTCCATGGTGCCGGCGGTCTAACACGAGTCGCCAGGGATGTGCACTTGCGGAGCACCCGACCGCCCCGTACCCTCCGCGCGAAAATGGACGCACTGGTCGAGAAGGCCAAAATCCTGCACGAGGCGCTGCCTTACATCCGGCGGTTCTCGGGGCGCACCTTCGTGGTCAAGTACGGCGGGCACGCCATGGTCGACGCCGAGCTCAAAGAGAGCTTCGCCCGCGACGTCTGCCTGCTGCGCTACGTCGGCATCCGCATGGTCGTGGTGCACGGGGGCGGGCCGCAGATCGATCAGATGCTGTCGAAGATGGGCCTCACGTCCACGTTCCAGGCTGGCTTGCGTGTGACCGACGACGCGACCATGGAGGTCGTCGAGATGGTCTTGGGGGGCGCGGTCAACCAGGACATCGTCGGCCTGATCTGCAAGCACGGCGGCCGCGCGGTGGGGCTCTCGGGCAAAGACGACCACTTCATGCGGGCGCAGCGGCTCCCGGAGGTCCCGGCAAAAGACCCGAGCGGCGTCGACGTGCTGGTCGATCTGGGTCGCGTGGGTGACATCGAGACGGTCGACGCGAGCATCGTGGACCGGCTGCTCGACAGCGGCTTCCTTCCGGTGATCGCCCCGGTGGCAGTGGACCCCACCGGCCTGGCCCTGAACGTCAACGCCGACACCGCAGCCGGGCGCATCGCCGGCGCGCTGGGCGCGGCGAAGCTGATGCTGATGACCGACGTCGACGGCGTGAAAGACGGCTCGGGCGCGTTGCTGTCGTCGCTGGGCGCCCAAGAGGCCGAGGCCCTGATCGAACGCGGCGTGATCAAGAGCGGCATGATCCCCAAGGTCCGCTGCGCGCTCGACGCCGTCGCCGAGGGCGTCGAGAAGGTCCACATCATCGACGGGCGGCGCAGCCACGCGCTCTTGCTGGAGATCTTCACCGACACCGGCGTCGGCACCGAGATCAAGCGCGGGGGTTGATGGGCGGCGCCAGCCACGGCGAAGAGCAGCTTCCCGGCCTGGTCCGACCGCCGGGGGTCCCGAGCGACGCCATCGTTCGGGTGATCCGCGTTCCCCCCGAGTCCGAGGGCATGCGCCTGGACGTGTTCTTGCCGACCCAGCTCCGCAACACCAGCCGCACCCGCGCCCGCTCGATCATCGACGACACCGCCTATTCGCCAGAAGGCCGCAAATTGCGGCACAACGACCGCGTCCGGGGCGAAGACCGAGTGGTGCTCTGGCGGCTTCCTTTCGAAGAGCAAGACTCGCCCCGGGAGCTGGTCGTCTTGTTCGAAGACGACCACCTGCTGGTGATCGACAAGCCGCCGCTCATGGCCGTGCACCCCACGGCCCGGCACCATCATTCCACGGTGGTGAAGGTGCTGTCGAAGAGCCGCCCGGGGCAGTATCTCTCACTCATCCACCGCATCGACCGCGAGACCAGCGGCCTTTTGCTCGTCGCCAAGACGCCGGAGGCGGATCGCGCGTTCAAGCGCAAGCTGGAGGACCGCACCACCGCCGCGGCCCGCGGCAGCGCCCTCGAGCTGGTCAAGGACTACCTGGCGATCACCTGGGGCACCCCCGCCGGCGGCATGTTCGACCAACCCCTCGAGCCCGATCTGGAAAACCCCCTGCGGGTGAAGATGCGCATCGCCACTCAGGGCGGGCTCGACGCCCGCACCGAGGTCTCGGTGCTCGAGTCCCGCGGTGGCTATGCGCTCTCGCGCTGCCGGCTGCACACCGGGCGGCAGCATCAGATCCGTGTGCATCTGGCCGCCAGCGGCACGCCGATCGTCGGCGACAAGCTCTATGGACCGGACGAGCGCATGCTGGCCCGAGCGGCCGACGGCGAGCTCACCCCGGGCGACCTCGTCCGGCTCGAGCTTCCGCGGCACGCGCTGCACGCGCACCGCTATCACCTGACGCACGCCGTGACGGGCGAGCCCCTCGAGCTCGAGTCGCCGCTGGCAGAAGACCTGCAGCTCTTCTGGGATACTCGCGTCAGCAGCCGTTCGGCGCCGAGCCCGGGAGGATCTTCAGAAGGCACTTCTTCTGGGTGAGCGCGTCGCAGGTGGGTTGCTCGCCCACGAACGCCGCGCAGGCCTGCACCGTGCCTTGGTCGTATTGCGAGCATGCCGGGTTGCTCTTCTGGATGTAGACCGGGCACGGCGGGCGAGTCACCGGGCCACACGACAGCGCCGCCCGCCGGTCGTCTTCCGCGGCGGTGATGGACTTGCACGCGTCGCTTTCGCTCATCGCCACGCCGTTGCCTGCGGGCTCGTAAGGCTGATTGCCGTCGTCCGCCGCGTCGTCGGACGAGCAGGCCGACACCAGAGAAAAGGCGCAGAACAGGCCCGCCAAGAAACGCACCATGGCGGCGCAGCATACATGATTGACGCCGCACCGTCCCCCGCGATAGCGACCGGCCATGCCGATCCGCCGCGCGCTGCTCTCCGTCTCCGACAAGACTGGTCTGGTGGGCTTCGCCCGCGAGCTCGCCCAGCGCGGCGTCGCGCTGCTCTCGACCGGCGGCACCTACCAGGCGCTCGCGGCCGCGGGCATCGCCGTCGAAACGGTCGAAAGCTACACCGGGTCCCCGGAAGTGATGGACGGCCGCGTCAAGACCTTGCACCCCAGGGTGCACGGCGCGCTGTTGGCGCGCGAAGGCACCGACGAGGCAGACCTCGAGCGCCTCGGCGCGCGCTTCATCGACCTGGTGGTGGTGAACCTCTACCCCTTCGAGCAGACCCTGACCAAGCCCGGCGCCGAGTTCGACGAACTGATCGAGAACATCGACATCGGGGGGCCCAGCATGCTGCGATCGGCGGCCAAGAACCACGCGCGCGTCACCGTGGTCTGCGACCCGGCAGACTACGCGAGCGTTCTGGCAGAGCTCGCCGAGGGCGAAGGCACCACGCTCGAGACCCGGCGACGCCTGGCGGCGAAGGTCTTCGCGCACACCGCCGCCTACGACGCGGCGATCAGCGGCTGGCTGAGCGCCCAGGGCGAAGCCGATGGTTGGCCGCGCTACCTCACCTTGGCGCTCGAGAAGGGCTATGGCCTGCGCTACGGCGAGAACCCCCACCAGCGCGCCGCGTTCTACCGCGAGCGAAACGCGCCCGCCGGTTCTCTGGCGCGGGCCGAGAGCCTGGGCAGCGGGGCCAAAGAGCTGAGCTTCAACAACCTGGTGGACGTCGAAGCCGCGCTCGACGCCGTGCGCGAGCTCGAAACGCCGGGCGCCGTGGTGGTCAAACACACCAGCCCCTGCGGCATGGCCGTGGCGCCGAGTCTGGCAGACGCCTACCGCGCCGCCCGCGACGCCGACGCCATGAGCGCCTTCGGAGGCATCGTCGCGCTCAATCGCGAGGTGGACGAGGGCACGGCGGCGCTTCTGGCAGAGACCTTCCTCGAGTGCATCATCGCGCCCAGCTTCAGCCCCGCTGCTCTGGAGCGCCTGCGGGCCAAGAGCGCGCTGCGCCTGCTCGCCACCGGACAATGGCTGGGGCGCGAGCACCCCGCGCGGCAGGCCAAGCGCATCGGCGGCGGCTTCGTGTTCCAGGACCGCGATGCCAGCGGCGCCGGCGAGGTGCGGCGCGGCAAGGTCGTGACCGAGCGCCACCCCAGCGAGTCGGAGCTCGCCGCGCTCGACTTCGCCTGGTGCGCCGCCAAGCACGTGAAGAGCAACGCCATCGTCCTTGCCCGCGCGGGCGAGGGCGCCGGCACGTTCGTGACGGCGGGCATCGGCGGCGGCCAGACTGCCCGCGTCCTCGCAGTAGAAGTCGCCTGCAAGACCGCCGGGGCTCGCGCCCCGGGCAGCGTGCTTGCCTCGGACGCTTTCTTCCCCTTCCCCGACGGGGTCGAAGCGGCCGCCGCCGCCGGGGTCACCGCCGTGGCCCAGCCGGGCGGCAGCAAGAAGGACGCCGAGGTGATCGCGGCCGCCAATCGCCTGGGTCTGGCCATGGTCTTCACCGACGTACGGCACTTCCGGCACTGAAAACCGGGGCGGGCCTCTCCGCGAAAACTTGGCCAAACCCCGGTAGGCATGACATCCGGTCGAGCGACGCTTCGATAAACACGAAGCGCCCATCGACCATGAAACGCGCCTGCAACGTCTGTCACGCCGAGTTCGACGTGCAGTTCCGGTACCAGACCGAGGTCCGGAACGTGGAGGGCTCCGACCGCCTGGTGTTCTTCTGCTCCCAGGCCTGCCTGAGCCAGAGCGCCAGCGGCAGCGTGCGCTGCAGCGCTTGCGCCCGCGAGTTCACCGTCGAGCTGGCCGCGCAGGTGCTGTACGTCGGCGCCCAGCGCCACTACGCGTGCAGCGACCTCTGCCGTGCGGGCCTTGCCAAGCGCCCCACGCCGGCCGCCCCCGCGCCGCGCCGCGGCGCCGGCGCCCGGGTGGTCGCGGTGTTCAACCACAAGGGCGGGACCGGCAAGACCACCACCGCGGTCACGGTCGCCGCCGGGCTCGCGGCTCGCGGCTCGCGGGTGCTCTTGGTCGACACCGACAGTCAAGGCAACGTCGCCGCGTCGCTCGCGCTCCGGCACGAGCGGTCGCTCTACCACGTGCTGGTCATGGGCCTGGGCCTGGCCGACGCCGTGGTCGAGGCGCGCCCCGGGCTCGACGTCCTGCCCGCCAACGAGACCCTGGCGGCGGCCGAGCTCTACCTGGCCGGCCGCCGACAGCGCGATCGCGTGCTGTCCGAACGCCTGTCGGCAGCCCGCGACGCCTACGACTTCGTGATCGTGGACTGCTCGCCCAGCCTGTCGCTGATGAACCAGAACGCGCTGGCCTTCGCCGACGCCGTCTTGTGTCCCGTGGCCTGCGACTATCTGTCGCTGATCGGCGTCCGCCAGGTACTCAGGACCTTGCGCCAGGTGGGCAGCCAGCTCGGTCACCGCGTCGAGCTGTGGGGAGTGTTGCCGACCCAGTTCGACGCGCGCGCCCGCATCTGTCACGAAGCGCTGGCGACGTTGCGCGAGCACTTCGGCGAGCGCTGCCTTTCGCCGGTGCGCCTGGCCATCAAGGTCAAAGAGGCGCCTGCCGAGGGCAAGACTCTGTTCGAGTACGCACCGGGCTCGAGCGCCGCGTGCGACTACGACCTGGTAGTGGACAAGCTGCTCGATTCGGTGATGCAGAGCGCCCCCCGAGAAGGGGCGTCCAGTTTTGGAGGTGTGGCGTGAGTGAACGAGACGATTTCAGAGATGCAACCGCGCGCGTGCTCGACCGACAAGAGGTCGAGGGAGTGCTTTCATCCAGCTTCTACGCGAGCCCCCGCCCGGTGGCACCGGCCCGCGCCGAGCGCGGCCGGGACGACAAGCCCACGCACTACAAGGTCATCTGCATCTCGATGTACACCGACGACCTGAGGCGCCTGGACGACATGGTCGACTCGCTCAAGGCCAAGGGCCTGACCAAGGCCAACCGCAGCGCGCTGATCCGTTTCGCCCTGAACGGCGTCGATCTCGAGTCGGTTCCCAAGGGGCTCTGAGCCCCTGCTTTTCGCCTCGACCGGGGCGGGCTATGCCCCCGCCATGCTCCGGCTCGAGTTCGAAGATCACCGGTCGGACCCTGCCGCCTGGGCGCGGCACCTCGGCATCTCGCTCGAAGCGGTCGAGCTGTACCTGGCCAGCGACGTCATCGACCTGCACATCGATTCGTTCATCTGGCACCGCACGCTGGGCTACGACCTGACTCGACGCCACGGTCACGGTCTTTTCGGCGCGCGTTTCTACAGCCAGGTCGACTTCCCACGGGTGCTCGAGGCCCAGCTCACCGGCGCCACCTGGGTGATCACCACCAACCCTCTGCGCGGCGCCGAGGCGCGCGCCGACACCTTCGAGCGGAACCTGGCCGAGCTGCTCGCGCAATTCGACCGGGTGCCCGAGCAGTTCGCCGTGGTGAAGAGCGCTGCCGAGTACCGCGCGGCGCGTGCGCAAGGCAAGCACGCCGCCTTCATCGGCATCCAGGGCGGCAACGCGCTCGACGCGTCGCCGGACGCCCTCGATCGCATCCCCGCCGGCGTGGTGCTGCGAGTGACGGTGGTGCACCTCTCGTCGTCCAGCCTGGGCACCACCAGCTCGCCGCTGGCCGGGCGGCGCGACACCGGCCTCACCGGCCGGGGTCGTGAATACGTCCGCGCGCTCGACGCGCGGAAGATCTTCGTCGACCTCGCCCACGTGAGTCGTCGCGGATTCTGGGACGCCGTCGAGGTCCACGACAAGTCACACCCGCTCTTGGTGACCCACACCGGCGTGACCGGTGCCTTCGAGCACTGGCGTAACCTCGACGATCGACAGCTTCGTGCCATCGCCGACACGGGGGGCACGATCGGGGTGATGTACCAGTCGAGCTTCCTCGGCGACTCGATCTGGGGCGGCCGCGCCGCCAGCGTCGTGCGCCATCTGGCCCACATCGTGAGTACGGTGGGTGCCGACCACGCGTCGCTGGGCAGCGACTGGGACGGCGCCATCTGGCCCCCCCGCGACCTTCCCACCTGCCTCGAGCTGCCCAGGCTGGTTCAGCTCATGCTCGACCAGGGCATGAGCCCGGACACGGTGCAGAAGATCCTGGGCAAGAGCTTCCTCCGCACCGTCGCCCTGTTGCGCGGGTGACCAACGCTGCGGCGGGTCAGGCGTCGAGCGCGACGTCGAAGTCGCCCGCGTCAGCGTCCAGGTCGTCGCTGCTCGCGTCGTCGTCGTCTGCACTCACGGCCAAGTCGGCCTTGCTCAAGCGCGGCAGGCGCCGCTTGCCCACCGGGCCCTCGTCCACATAGTCGCGCAGCGCCATCATGTCCCGAAGCGCCTCGAGCTTCGCCAACGCCTTGACCTCGACCTGCCGAATGCGCTCGCGCGTCAGATTCATGATGGCCCCCACGTCCTCGAGCGTCGTCCCACCGCGGTCTGCGACGTCCAGCGCGCAAGACTCGTTGAGCTCCCAGACTTCGAGGTCGGGGAAGTTGAGCTTGATGGCGCCGGTGCGCGGCGAGACGTCGATGTAAAGGTGGTGCTTGCACGACACGAACGCGCACGGGCGCGGGCCCTCGGCGCACTCGGCGCGGGTCTTCGGCTTCTCGTAGTCGGACTCGGGGTAGAGCAACCGCCCGATCTCCAGCTCGCGCTTGGTCATGCGCTTGACGCTGATGGTGCGCGCGCGCACGTCGCGCTTGCGGCGCGAGCGGCGTTGTTCACGCGTGATCGTCTCGCTGTCGCCTTCGGGCTCCAGGGCCAGCGCCGTTGCGCCCTGCGTCTCGGGCTCAGCCGTGGTCTCCATCGTGGCCGTGTCGGGCGTGCCGCCCTGCTTGTTCGAATCCATCGCCTGCCTCCAGAACTGTCCGTTTCCGCCAGTGCACGCACGATCCCCGTTGCGGCCGGGAGCCCGTCCCGATCACGTGGTTTTCGCCTCGACTATCCCAACCAGAATCACGCTGCCGAACGTCGTCGTGCCACGACCCTGCCGTCGCACGCGGGTGGTGCCGTTCGGGCCCGCGTCAAGTCACCTGCGCCCCCAGAAACCCTCCGTCGAATCCCTCATGAAGCTACAGCCTTCTCGATCCTCGTCCGCGACGTGAGCCGCGATTCAATGGCCCCGAGTCGGACCAACAAGTCTTTGCTGAGCGAGCGCGCCTCGGTCACGTCCCGCGCCACGGCCTTGGCCGTCGCCTCTCCGCGCTTCTTGTCGCCCACGATGCGCGCCAGCTTGTCGAACAACCCGTCCAGCGTCTGCTCGAGCGCCTGCAGGTCGCTGCGCATGAAGAGGAACTCGCGCTGGATCTGGTCGATGGTGTAGCTCTCGGCCATCATCTGCTTGATGCGCAAGATCTGGCGCACCACCCCGACCGGGTAGATGCCCTGCGACCCTTGGTGCTTTCCCTTGCGCCCGACCCGAATGCTGCGGGGCAAGAGGCCGAGCTGGACGTACTTGCGCAGCGTGGCCTCGGAGAGGGTCACCCCATGAGTGGCGAAGACGTCGAGGATCTCGGCCGAGGTCAGACCGGCGGCGTGGTCCCGCTCGATCTGGCTCAAGGTCGTGTCGTCGATACCCGGCATCTGGCTGCTTTCTCCGCGCCGCCCAGCGGCACCCTCGGACGCGAGCGAATATATTCTATTGAGTGGATCACCCAAAACCCTTTCCACCCTTTTTTTTGCAAGCTGCGCCCGGCCGCTCCATGGACGCGAAACGCGCATCTCAATCGGACATTGTTTGACATAGCGAGAGCCGCGTTCGTCGGGCTCGGCGCGCGTGCGTGCGCACATGGAACTACATAGCTAACCCGCGTGATCGCTGAACGAACGACGTGCACGATCACGCACGCGTGTGCAGGTGAGTGTCCATTCACTACTCCATCACACATGGACTCAGATGGACTCAGATGGAACTACCTGCTTGACGAATCGCGACAGTCGCATTCCGCGTGGCTCGATGCCTCTCGCTTCGCCTAGGATTCGAAGCCGATGATCGGGAGGATCCCGCTCCGCGTGCGCCGTGCGATGCCGTACCTCTTGGTCCTGGCGATCGCGCTGGGATACTCGGCGTCACTCTCCGGCGGCTACCTGAACTGGGACGACCCCTGGCTGATCCGTGACAACCCGGTGCTGCAGGACGCTTCTGCGGACGCGCTTCGAAAAATCTGGTTCGATTTCTCCGTCGAGACCCGGATGGCGCTCGGCGCCGAGTACCTTCCTCTCAGACTCGGCTTTCGCCCTTTCGGGCGAAAGCCGAGGCTACAGACTTCAGGCTGCAGGCTTCAGGAGGTCCAGTCGCGCGGGCGGCTTCGGTGGAGGCAGAAGATGGCGACCTGGCGGGCGTAAAGGTTGTTGCAAGT
>JAKLKA010000206.1 GCA_023150915.1 Polyangiaceae bacterium | reverse complement strand
AGGGCGTCCTTCGGGAACTTGCCGGAGACCACGCTGGCAGGGGGGCCGGCCATCACCCCGACGGCGTCCGCCCAGGCCCGCGCTGCCGGGGTCACCGCGGGGTCGATCGGGTTCTTCCGGTCGTCGGTACCGAAGATGACGGGTTCGCCTGCGCGGCCCATGGAACCGCGACTATCCGAGCAGGCGAGCTGCACGACGCCAAGCGCGCAGAAGAACAACCCCACGAGATGCTGCGTGCTGCGTGCTGCGTGCTGCGTGCTGCGTGCTGCGTGCTGCGTGCTGCGTGCTGCGTGCGCATGAGCCGACCTCCCCGAATGTGGATCCACATTACGGTCTGGCCCTCGGTTACGTCAACGTGATCGAAAAGCACCGCACCCTCGATCGGAAGTCTGGAGGCCGTGCGCGCCGGCCACGGTCCGCGAGAAGTATCGGTGAGACGGGCGGGGGCGCGGCGGCGGCGGCGACCGTGCCTCTGCGGGCGTCACGAGCCGCGTCCCATGGCGCGGCGGTGGCGGGAGGTGCTGGCGTTGATCGACGAGCGCGGCGCTTGTTTGCTATCTCGACATCGGCCCGCTTTCGGGTGTTCCGCGGCGGCTCCGACGGGGGACAGACCCCGCCACGTCCGCCCCCGTTGCCTCCCGCACGCGCTGCCCGGCGCGCTCGACCCGGCGGGGGTCCTGGCGCCTGGGCGGTACGACTTCCCAGCGTCGCGATAGTCCATCGGATTTCCAGCGAACAGACATCCGTCATGCCCCTGATGGCCGTCATGCGTGCGGGGGCCCGCCGCCCCGCATCCTTGGTCAGTCATGAAGATCACCGAGGGCCTGCTGGGCGAGCACGCGCTGTCGTACGAGCTCTTCGATCAGGTCGAGGCCGCCACCGACGACGCTGCCTCGCTGGGCGAGGTCACCGCGCTCGGTCGCGTGCTCTCGCGGGCCGTTGCCAGCCACATGGCGCTCGAGCACGAGGTGCTGTTTCCAGCTCTGATCGAGCGCGGGCAAGTCAATGGCGCCCTCGACGTGATGCGCGCCGACCACAAAGAGATCGAGCTGCTTGCCGCGGCGGTCAGCGCGGCGACCACGCTGGCAGAAGGCCGCGGGGTCTTACTGCGCCTGCTCTACACACTCCGCGAGCACTTCGAGAAGGAAGAGCAGTTCTTGTTCCCGATCTGCGAGCGCACCCTGGGTGACCAGAAACTCAACGAGCTGGGCGCGGACTGGGCCAAGCGCCGAGGGCTGATGTGAGGGACCTCAGTCCACCCGCTCGTCGTCGCGCCGCGGGCGGCGATTCACGTCGAGGATCCGCTTGCGCACACGCACCGAGTCCGGCGTGACCTCGACCAGCTCGTCCTTGTCGATGAACTCCATGGCGGTGTCGATGCTGAGCAGGTGCGGTGGCGACAGGATCACGTTCTCGTCGCGGCCGGCGGCGCGGATGTTGGTCAACTTTTTCTCGCGCGTGACGTTCACGTCCAGATCGTTGGCCCGGTTGTGCTCGCCGATGATCATGCCCTCGTAGACCTCGGTGCCGGGGTCGATGAACAGCACGCCGCGCGGCTGCAGGTGGAACAGCGCGTAGGGCGTGGCGCCGCCGGCGCGGTCCGAGACGATGGCGCCGTTGGCGCGCCGGAGCATCGGGCCGCGGTACGGCTCCCAGCCTTCGAACAACGTGTTCAAGAGCCCCATGCCGCGGGTCTCGGTGAGGAACGACGAGCGGAAGCCGATCAGGCCCCGGGACGGCACGATGTACTCCATGCGTGCCCGGCCGAAGCCCAGGTTGCTCATCTTGACCATCTGGCCTTTGCGCTCGCCCAGGCGGGTGGTCACCGCACCCACGAACTGCTCGGGCACGTCCACCACCACGCGCTCGACCGGCTCCATCTTCTGGCCGTCGACCTCGCGCACCACCACTTCGGGCATCCCCAGCGCGAACTCGAAGCCCTCGCGGCGCATGGTCTCGGCCAGAATGGCCAGCATCAGCTCGCCGCGGCCATAGACCAAGAAGGTGTCCGGCTCGGGGGTGTCTTCGAAGCGCAGCGCCAGGTTGCGCTTCGATTCCTTGATCAGGCGCTCGCGCACGTGTCGCGAGGTGACCCACTTGCCGGCCCGGCCGGCGAACGGCGACGAGTTGACCAGAAAGCTCATCTTGATGGTCGGCTCTTCGACCTGGATGCGGGGCAGCGGGTTCGGGTGGGCCGGCGCGGCGACGGTGTCGCCGATCTGCACGTCTTCCATCCCGGCGATGGCAACGATGTCCCCCGCCGCCACCTGGCTGGCCTTCACCCGCTTGGTGCCCTCGAAGGTGAACAGGCTCGAGAGCCGACACTTCACCTGAGTGGTCTCTTGCAGCAGCACCACCTCTTGGTTCACCTCGACCGCGCCCTGCCACAGCCGGCCAATGGCCAACCGACCGACGTAGTCGTCGTGCTCGATGTTGTGCACCAAGAGCTGCAGCGGCGCCTTCGGGTCGCCCTTGGGCCCCGGCACCTTGCCGATCAGCGTCTCGAACAGTGGCTTCAGATCCACGCCCTCGTCTTCCAACGAGAGCTTGGCGACGCCCAGCTTGCCGATGGCATACAGGGTGGGGAAGTTGGCCTGCTCGTCGCTGGCCTCGAGCTCGCAGAACAGATCGAAGATCTCGTTCAGCACCTCGTCGGGGCGGGCGTCTTGGCGATCGATCTTGTTGATCACCACCACTACCACCAGCCCCAGCTCCAGCGCCTTCTTGAGCACGAAGCGGGTCTGGGGCAGGGGCCCTTCGGCGGCATCGACCAGCAAGATGGCGCCGTCGGCCATCTTCAACGTGCGCTCGACCTCGCCGCCGAAGTCGGCGTGGCCGGGGGTGTCGATGATGTTGAGCAGCACGCCGCCGTAGCGAACGGAGGCGTGCTTGGCCAAGATGGTGATGCCGCGCTCGCGCTCCAGATCGTTCGAATCCATGATCCGTTCCGCGACGACCTCGTTCGTACGGAACACGCCGGTCTGGCGCAGCATGGCGTCGACCAGCGTGGTCTTGCCATGATCGACGTGCGCGATGATGGCGACGTTACGCACGTCGGGGCGAGTGGGGAGGTTCATGGTGGCGCGCGGACCTAGCGCAAAGCGCGCGCCGCGTCCAAGTGTATTCAGACCACCTGCAGCCGGCGCAGCACCGGCAGCCGCATGGTTTCGAAGGCTTCGGCCTGCCGCACCAGCTCGCGCCGGTTGTCTTCTTCCGACTCCACGCGCTTTCCGTCGACCATCAGCCGCTGGCCCTGAGACGAAAGCACGCTCCACGCGTGCTCGGCCCAGCCCGACGGTTTGCTGGTGCCGCTTCGGGCGGCCAGCAAGAACAGCTGCTCGGTGCGCGAGGCAAAGATGCCCGCGCTGGTCACCGGCGAAGCCAGGTAGACGTTCTCGGCGCTCGAGCGCGCGCGGTCGAGCAGGTGCTGGTTCAGCGCACGGGTGCGTGGCAGCGCGGCTTCGATCTCGGCGTCGGGTTGCACCAAGGCCACCGCCGACTTGCCGATCAGCACGGTGACGGCCTGGACCAGGTGACCGAAGCTTTGCCCCGCGCAGGCCGACGCCAGCTCGGCCAGGCTCTTGGGCTCGGCGTTGCCCTGCGCCAGCGCGTCGATCACCGGGCGGTACACCGACTCTTGCAGCTTGGCCGTGCCCAGCGAGCCCTTCACCTCCAGCTCGATGGTGGTCGGGTCCTCGGTCAGCGCCACGCGGAACTGGCGCAGCGCTTCGGTCTGCTCCAGGTTGGAAAGCCGGCGCGGGCCGCGTACGAAGTAGTCACGCCGGAATCCGGTGTTGGACAGGAAGTCGCGCACGGTCTCTCGCAGCACCACGTCCGAGATCCCCGCGACCAAGGTCTGGCCGGCCGGGGTCAGGTGCAGCGCGTCGATCTGCTCCAGCAGCGTGGCGTTGGCGCCGTGGGCCAGCTTGGCGGCGGCAAGCTCGTCCGCCGCCTGCGCGAATGGCATCGGATGCCAGTCGGCGGTCATCAGCTCGTGCGCCACGTACTTCTTCGACTTGTCCCGGAACTTGTTCAGGCGTTCGCGCGCCCGCGGGTGGGCCTTGAAGTACAGCGAGCCGGCGTCCCCCAGCTTGTCCACGAAGTCGAGGGCTGCCTCGACGCGCTTCACGATCCCCTCGCTCTCGGTGCCCACCCGTTCGGCATGAAGTTGAAGCAGGTGGCGAACCGGCGTCATCGGGGTCCAGCCGGGCGTGGTGTTGTACGAGACGTAGACCACGCCCCCGGGGGCCAGCTTGCGCCGCAAGATGTCGACCACCACGCCGCGATTCGCTTCCGAGATCCACGACCACACGCCATGCAGCGCGATCATGTCGAAGGTGGGCAGGTCGTCGCGCTGGGCCAGCTCGTCGAAGCTGGCCTCGGTGACCTGCGCGCCGGCGCCGACCACGCCCATCAGCTCTTCGGCCTCGGCACAATGCGCCGGGTTGAAGTCGTTGCCCCAGTACTCGCCCGCCCCGCCGGCGGCGTGGATCGCCAGCGACACGCCACGGCCGATCCCGAGCTCGAGATAGCGGGGGCGGGTCAGATCGCGGGTTCGCACTCCGCGACAGGTCAGGGCCCAGCGGGCCTGCAGCGGTGACAGCTCGACGAAGTACCCCGCGGTGTACTCGACCTCCGACACGTAGCCGTGGGACCAGCTCATGCCCCCGGGGATACCATGGCGGTCACGGCGGGGGTGTGAACTCGGCGCTCCACCCCCGCAGAGGATCCGCAGAAAACGATTCGGCTAGGGTTGGCCCGCCTCGTGCTATTCGCCCCGCACCATGCGGCTCATCACTCTCGGGTTTGGCATTCTGTTGGCGGTGGCGGCGTGCGGCGGCAGCACCGACGAAGGGCTCAGTGGCACGGGTGGAAAGACCGGGACCGGTGGGGCGGCCGGCTCGGGCGCCTCTGCCGGCAGCGGCGGGGTCGCAGGCGCGGCGGGCGCGCCCAGTGGCGGCTCCGGCGGCGCGGCCGGCGGCGGCGGTACGAACACCGGCGGGTCCGCCGGGTACACCCTCGAGAACGTCTGCGACAAGACCCAGCCTCAGGGCTGCGAGTGGGCCAAGGCCTGCTGCACGCAGAGCGGTTTTGGCTACGACCAGGCCGGCTGCGTCAAGAACGCGCTGGGCGACTGCCAACAGAACGTGGCCGACGTGAAGGCCGGCAAGATGAAGTTCGACCCGAGCCAGATCGACACCTGCTTGTCGGCCTACAAGAAGCTGCTCACCCAGTGCACCATCAAGATGGAGGACTTCTTGTCGTCGCTCGACGCGCTGAAGGCCTGCGGCTGGGCATTCGAGGGGAAGGTGCCCACCGGCGGGGCTTGCACGCGCGACGCCGAGTGCGCCCCATCGGCCGATCCGAACGTTTTCGTGGGCTGCGACGACGACACCAAGAAGTGTACGGCCTCGAAGCGCCTGCCGGTGGGCGCCAATTGTGCCATCGGGGAGGGCGTGGCCGACTTCTGCGCCCCGGGGCTGTACTGCGACGCGGCCTGGAGCCCGACGCCGCCCTACCCGGGGGTGTGCAAGACCGCGACGCCCGAAGGCAAGAAGTGCAACGGGTTCAAGCCCTACAACCTGGAGTGCGGCGCCGGCTTCTATTGCAACAAGAGCACCAGCCTGTGCACCCAGGCCAAGGCGGGCGGCGCCAGCTGCGGCGAGACCATCGAGTGCCAGAGCTACGAGTGCGACTTCGGCAAGTGCAAGCCGCTCGAACCGGTGGTGGATCAAGCGACCTGCACTGGGTAGGCTTGGGGGGTGGGCGACCCCGAAGGCGACGACCCGGAAGAGGTGCGAGCGGTGCGCGTCGATCTGGCGAGCATTCCCGACTTCGCCGAAGCGGTCCCGGATTTCTCCGAGTCGTCGTCGTCCGAGTCCAAAGAGCTTCCAGCGCTCGACCCCGAGCACGAGCTGCACGTCGAGGTGACCATCCCCGAGCCGGAGCTGCCGGTGCTGGGCCCCGAGCACGAGGTGCACGACGACGAGCTGCCGGTGCTGGGCCCCGAGCACGAGGTGCACGACGACGAGCTGCCGGTGCTGGGTGCCGAGCACGAGGTGCGCGACGAAGCACCGCCCGACGAGTGGCGCGCGTATCCCGGCGAGGATGACCTTCCGGACATCGACGACGACGAGCAGCCGCTGCCCGGGCTCGAGGTCGCCAGCGCCAACCGCCTTGCCCCTGACGTCGAGCCGACCGATGCCCCGGAGCCCGAGCCGGAACCCGAGCCCGAGCCGGAACCCGAGCCCGAGCCGGAACCCGAGCCCGAGCCGGAACCCGAGCCCGAGCCGGCAACGCCCGAAGATCTGGAGGCGTCGCGCAACTATCGCCAGATCTACGAGCTCGAGCTGCGTCCGCTGGAGCGCGACGCGCGCGTTCTCTTGGCGCGCACCGCCGAGGGCTCCGTGCTGTGCGCGCTGTGTCTCGACGCCGAGCCGCAGGTCATCCGGGCGGTGCTCGAGAACTCGCTCTCGGGCCTCGACCACGCTCGCCTGATCGCGCAGCACCACAAGAACCCCGTCGGGCTCGAGCTGGTGGTCCAGCGCACCGAGTTTGCTCGCGACACGCAAGTGCAGCGCCTCATGGTGCGCAACACCCAGCTCACCGAGGCCCTCTTGCGCCGGCTGATCGGTCAGAAGCCGCTGCGCGAGCTGTACAAGGTGTGCATCGATCGCGACGTGGCCGAGAAGAACCGGGTCGGTTCGCGCGGCCTGCTCCGCTCACGCTGGGGCAGCTCGTCCAGCGAAGAGCGGGCCGATTTCGTGGTGGCCACCGAGGCGCGCTGCTTGACCCTGCTGGTGGGCCAGACCTTCGACTCGCGCATGACCTCGATCTTGTGCAGCCGGCAGTTCACCTCGGTGCTGTTCATCCAGAACCTGGCGCGCTTCCCCGCCTGCCCGCCGGCGCTCTTGGTGCACCTGCTCAAGCAACCCTTCGTGCGCAAGAGCGCCGCGCTGAAGAAGGCCATCTTTCAGCATCCGAACCTGCCGTCGACGGCGAAGAAGAACCTCTAGGAGGCCGTTCGGATATTCGCAAGGGCGCAAGCTCGCGGCGCTGTCGGCGTGAAAACAAAGTGAGATCGATCGGTTAGGGTTGCCCACCCCCGTCCGTGCTCGGCGGCTGCGCCGCCTGCGCGCGGCCGACCCCTCCCAAGTGCTCGCTTCGCTCGCACGGGAGGGGTGCAGAGATGGATGGACAGGGCGATCACGAGCACGCATGGTTGGAGCGTGAGCAAGACGTTTCAGCCCTACACGCCGCGGCAGGCGTATCTGCTGCCGCCGTCGCCGAGCGAGTGGCTCCGCGAGGGTCACCTCGCGTACTTCATCCTCGACGTGGTTCAGGAGCTCGACCTGTCGCGGATCTACGGGCACTACGAGCGCGAGCTGCGCGGGAAACCGCCGCACGATCCGCGCTTGATGGTCGGGCTCTTGCTGTACGGCTACTGCACCGGAGTCAGCTCGTCGCGGCAGATCGAGCGGCGCACCTACGAGGACGTGGCTTTCCACGTGATTGCGGGCGGGACCCACCCCGACCACGTGAGCATCAGCGAGTTTCGGCGCGTGCATCTCGACGCGCTCGGCGGGTTGTTCTTGCAGGTGCTGAAGCTCTGCCAGAAGGCCGGCATGGTGAAGCTCGGCCACGTGGCGCTGGATGGCACCAAGGTGAAGGCGAACGCCTCCAAGCACAAGGCGATGAGCTACTCGCGGATGAAGGAGCAGGAGCTAGCGCTGGCGCGGCGGGTCGCCGAGCTCTTGGCGAAGGCCAAATAAGTCGACGCGCGGGAAGACGCCGAGCACGGGCCAGACAAGCGCGGCGACGAGTTGCCCGAGGAGCTCTCCCGCGCGCAAAGCCGACTCGAGCGCATTCGACAGGCCAAAGCCGAGTTGGAGGCGGAAGCGAAGGCGGCCCGCGAAAAGGAGAAGAAGGAGCCTGACCCCGAGGGCGGCTCGTCGTCGGGCTCCGGTGGAGGTGGCACTCCGCTGCCGTCGCACCGCATTCCCACCGATGACGAGGGGACGCCGACGCCCAAAGCGCAGCGCAACTTCACGGACCCCGAGAGTCGCATCATGGTCAGCGGCGACGGCGGCTTTGTGCAGGCGTACAACGCGCAGGTCGTCGTGGATGCGGAAAATCAGGTGATCGTTGCTCAGGCCGTCACCAACCAGCCACCCGACGTCGAGCACGCCGTGCCGATGCTCGATCAGGTCGCCGACAACTGCGGGCACGCACCGGACAAGGTGACCATGGACGCCGGGTATTTCTCCGAAGAAAACGTCCTGGGCGTGCTGGCCATGCAAGTGGACCCATACATCGCGACGGGCCGCACCAAACACGGAGCAGCCTTGCCTGCAAAACGCCGTGCGCTGCAGAGCGTGATGCCCGTCAAGGACTGGATGCGCGCCCGACTCGAGTCTGAAGAGGGTGCGGCGATCTACCGCCGACGAAAAGCCATCGTCGAGCCGGTCTTTGGGCAGATCAAGCACGCGCGCGGGTTTCGGACTTTCGGGCTGCGTGGCCTGCGCAAGGTCCGCGGCGAGTTCTCGCTCGTCGCGACCGCCCACAACCTTCGCAAGCTCTACCGGCGGCGCTCCGAGCCTCTCACCCCCTCCTGAGCCGGCGGAGCCGGCGATTTGGAGGGGGCGACCACCCGCAGGGGCGAAGCCCCGAGG
>JAKLKA010000205.1 GCA_023150915.1 Polyangiaceae bacterium | reverse complement strand
CTTTAGAGGCTAACGTCGGGGGCGACCACGAGGCCGGGCCCCCGACGGTTCAGTGCCGCGCCGCGCTCGAGGACGCGCGGGTTCGCGCGGGTTGGGGCAGCTGGGCAGCAAGCTGATCAACTTCGAGGCGATCGTCTCCAGGGGAGCCGAACGCTGGCGAGGGACACCCGTCTCTGGGGCACTACGGGCAGTGAGCCCGTGGTTGCGTTCTGTAATACAGGAGGGTATTACATCAATCATGATCACGACGCTGCGCCTCCCGGACGAAACCGAAGCGCTCGTGCGCCGCATTGCCCGCAGAACGGGCCGCTCCAAGTCGCGCGTCATCCGTGATGCGCTCGCGCTCCTCGCCGAGCGGGAGCACACGGGCGAGGGCGACGAGCGTCCATACCAGAGAGTAGCTCACTTGATCGGTTGCGTGGACAGCGGCGGGCGCAAACTTTCGCAGCACACCGGTAAGCAGTTCACGCTTGCGCTAGCCGCGCGGGAGCAACGGCGCCGTGCTCGTTGACGCGGGGCCGCTGATCGCGCTCTTGGATCGAAGCGACCCTCACCACGAGGCGTGCAGGAAGGTGTTCACCGCGGCAAAGGAGCCTTTGCTGACCGTATGGCCCGCGTTCACCGAGGCCATGTACCTGCTGTCGTTCTCGTGGCAGGCCCAGGCGGCCCTTTGGGAGTTTCTGCAGGCTGGGGCGCTCGGTCTTCTGCCTCTTGATGCGAGTGATGGGCCTCGGATGCGCGAGTTGATGGAGAAATACCGAGATCTGCCCATGGACCTGGCTGATGCGGCGCTCGTTCGCGTCGCCGAGCGCGAGGGCATTCGCAAGATCTTCACGATCGATCGGCGCGACTTCTTGGTCTACCGGCCCAAGCGCATTCGTCGGTTCACCATCCTGCCGTCCTGACTGGAAGCGATCGTCGGATCGCCGGGTCTGGGCGTTCGGCACGCCGGAGATGTGGCCCATCTGAGACGCAGGCAGCTTCGTCCTTGTGCGCATGACGACATAAAGATATTCTTATGCGAATGCAGCGTGCGGCAGCGCTCATCGATGTCCGCACCGTATCGCGGTTCTTCCGCGCGCTCGGAGACGACACGCGCCTGCGCATCATCGCGCTCCTCTCGCACGGCGAGCTCTGCGTCTGCCACCTGCAGGAGGCGCTCGGGCTGTTGCAGCCGAACATCTCGAGGCAGCTCGGCGTTCTGCGGGCGGCCGGCATCGTCGAGGATCGCCGTGAGGGCAACTGGGTCTACTACCGCCTTCTCGAGCAGGAGAACGCCGAGTGCGAGCGACACCTGCGTGGACTCGTGGAGTCGTTCGCCAAGCGCGACGTCCTTCGGCGCGATGTCGAGAAGCTGCTCAAGGTACGCGGCCCCGGAGCGTGCCGATGAGCGCGCCCGAGAGCACTGACGTGCCCGCGAGCTTCGCGCGGCGCATCACCGCGGAGACCGTCGGCACCGCGCTGCTCCTCGCTACGGTGGTCGGCTCGGGAATCATGGGCGAACGGCTCGCGGGCGGGAACGTCGCGATCGCGCTCCTCGCCAACACGATCGCGACCGGCGCCGGCCTGGTGGCGCTCATCCTCACGTTCGGACCGATCTCCGGCGCGCACCTCAATCCCGCGGTGACGATCGCCGACGCGTGGCAGCGCGGGATGCCCTGGAAGGAGGTCCCGGGCTACGTCGTCGCGCAGATCGTCGGAGCGTTCGCGGGCGTCGCCGCGGCCCACGCGATGTTCGACGTGCCGGTCTTCGCCGCCTCCACGCACGCTCGCGCAGGGACCTCGCAGGCCCTCAGCGAATTCGTGGCGACCTTCGGGCTGCTGGCGGTCATCTGGGGATGCTCGCGCAAGCGCTCGAGCGCGGTGCCGTTCGCCGTCGGCGCTTACATTACGGCGGCGTACTGGTTCACGGCATCGACATCGTTCGCCAACCCGGCGGTGACCCTCGCACGGGCGGCCACGAACACCTTCGCGGGCATCCGCCCCGCGGACGTGCCGGCGTTCCTCCTCGCGCAGGTCCTCGGCGCCGCTGCCGCGACCGTGCTCTTCCGATGGCTCGTCCCGAGCCTTCCGCGACAACGTTCGGAGTCGAGTGGCCACGTTGCTGGCGCATGAGGGATGGGCGAAGCTGGACCCGACGCCGTGAACGACAGCGCGGAGGCACCGAGCCGACTAGCCCGCAGGCTCGGCACGTTTGACGCTGTCGTGATCGGGCTCGGTTCGATGATCGGCGCGGGCGTATTCGCTGCACTCGCGCCGGCCGCGCGCGCCGCGGGCAACGGGCTCCTCGTCGGGCTCGCGCTCGCGGCGCTCGTCGCCTACTGCAACGCGACATCCTCTGCCCAGCTTGCGGCGATCTATCCGGAGTCGGGCGGAACCTACGTCTATGGTCGGAAGCGCCTCGGCCCCTTCTGGGGCTTCCTCGCCGGGTGGGGGTTCGTCGTCGGCAAGCTCGCGAGCTTCGCCGCCGGTCGTGTTCCAGCCGTGAGCGTCGCCTGGCGCCGGGCTCACATTTCGAGGCCGATGTTCATCGAGACGGCCCACACGTTTCGCGCGAAGGGGATCTGCGCGAGCGTCTCGGCCTCGTTCCAGCGCAGCGAGAGCACCTGCGTGACCCGCGAGTTCCGGCTCTTGTCTCCGAGGTGGAAGCTCACCCCCACGTCGGCGCCGGCGCTCGGCACGACGGCCGCCTCGCTGTCGTAGTAGGGCGCGGCGGGCACGCCCGCGACGCCGCCCCAGAGGCGACCGCGGAAGTCGGTGCCCGCGAGATCCGGGTCACCACCGCTTTCCTTCGCCTCTCCCACCCGCGCGCGGAGGGCCTCGGCGCGTTGAGACAGCGGGATCGGGTGGAAGCGCAGCGTGTGCACGCCGGCCGTGGCCTGGTGAAGCGCGACCCCCGGGGTCATCGACACGGCGACGCCGGCGTCGAGGAGCCCGAGGAGGTCGAGCTGCTCGGCGTGCACGGTCATGAAGCGCGCCGCCTTCGGCACCTCGTCGCCCGGAGCGCCGGTGTCGAGGAACGTCCGCGGGGAGACCTGCCAGGTGAGCTGGCGAACGTAAGCGCTGGTGCGCCCGGCCGGTGTCGGCAGCTGGTCGAGCCCAGCGCGGAGGTAGCTCAGCGTCTCGAGGTCCTGCGACCAGGTTGCCGAAGCGGACAGGTGGAGCTCCGGCGACGCCGTCGAGACCATGAGCATGGTGGGGGCCCACGCCGCGCGCAGCGAGAAGTAGCGGAGCGCGACGGCCGGGCCGAGGAAGAAGGTCGACTCCTTGGCGCGAGACCCCGACCGCTCCGAGACGCGCTCGGTGGCGTCGGGGCTGGCGATGAAGCGCTGGAACGCGAAAGGGGTGATGAAGCCCGCCAGGCCACGCTCGCCGGGGGCGCCGGCGGTGCCGCCGAACGTGGTCACCATGCCCGCGAACAGGCCGATCCACTCGAACAAGACCGTCAGCGCGAAGTTGTTGACCGCGATGTCGTAGTCGCGGAGCGAGTAGGTCGGCAGATCCTCGCAGCCCGGGCCGTCGGTCTCGTTCAGCGTCGGGACGCGCGCGACGTTCGGCACGAAGCCCATGTCCATCGCCATGGTCACGTTCAGATCGCCACCGGGCACGTTGACGAAGTAGGGGAAGATCTGGCGGTCGGCCAGGAGCGACGGCGCGTGGAGCTGGGTCTGCGCCACGGCGATGCGCGCGTTGCGGTAGCCCGTGGTGTTGGCGATCACCCGGTGCTCGCACTTCTTCTCCGGGTCCGCCCCGAGGGCCGAGGCCGACCACAGCGCGACCAGCGCGAAGGCAGCCAGCGCGGGCCTCACAGCGGATCTCCGTTCGCGCGCTGGATGATGGAGGCGCAGCTCGAGGACAGGGCGAACCAGGCGTCGAGGTCGTCGCCCATCTGCTTCACCGCGTCGCACGAGCTCGCGCCGATGGTCGCAGAGCAGTGAAGGTAGACCTCGACGGGACCGTTCTCGGCGTCCACGTCCACGCAGCGGTAGTCGCGGTCGAAGGCGTCCGCGCGCGCCTCGGCCAGGTCGTCGTCGCCGGTGCAAGCCAGGGTACGACTCGCGACGCTCGCGACGGCGTCGCGGCACGGGTAGTCCGCCGGCATGGGGTCGCGTCCCTCGCAGCCGGCCAGCGCGACGAGCACGAGGAGGGCGACGCTGCGCTTCATGGCACCGCCACGGCGTGGGTTCCGCCCTCGGTGATCACGAGTTGCATCACCTGCTCCTTCGTCTGGTCGTCGTCGATCTGCCAGACCTGGTTGTCACCGGCGTCGTACTCGGGGGAGCTCGCGCCGGGCGGCAGGACCACGACGTTCAACAGGTCGCACTCGGCCTTCACGATGGAGATGCGGAGCGTCCGGGTGGGGAAGCCGTTCTTGAACCAGATCTTGGCTGCCTGCGCGGACGGCGTGGAGCAGGCCTTGCCGTCGGTGAGCTTCCAGCCGCTCGACCCGCAGGACGCCTGTTTCGGGTCGGCGCAGCCGGCAGCGTGCGGGAGCAGCTCGTCCTCCGTGCCCCAGCACCCGCCCGCGGCGAGCAGCAAGGGCAGCGCGGCGAAGCGACGACGGTTCACGACCGCGCATCATCGCCGAAGCGGCGGCGCTTGTCAGTACCCTTGCCCTAGCTTTGCACTTTCGAGCAGCGGCTTGCCGCTCGGGTTTCGGTACTGCGCGGCGCAGCTCCCGAGCAGGGCCCCGAGGCTCTTGAAGTCGACGCCCTCGCTGCTCGGCTCGTACGCGTGGCTCCCGTGCGGTACCAACGCGCTCCGCGTGTCGAGGCTGAAGCTCCCAGGACCGTACCGCTGATGGAGTGCCTCGGTCTTCCGAGCAAGAGCCACTGGGTGCGTCGTCAAGGCCCCGAGCAGGCTGACAGCCGTGATACGATGAGCCCCGGCGTTGGCGCGCTTGTAGTGGTCGAGCTTCTCCCCCGTGCCGTACGCCGTCAGCCCACTCGTGACGAACGCTCACGCGCTCCTCGAGCTTCACGAGCGTCGCGCGTGGGTGACGAGTGCGACGCACGCCGCGCGCGCTTGACGGGCCGAAGGCCGCCGGACTAACCTTCTTGATTTTCCCGGGCGCTGCCGCCCTTCGCCTCGGAGATCTTTACCATGCGCCAGAAGCCGCTCCTCCTCTTGCCACTCTTCCCCGCCTGCTTGATCGCCCTTTCCACCGGCTGCGGCGACGGGGCGAAGGGCCCTAACGGCGCCGGCGCCACGAGCGGGACGCTCTACCTGAACGGCAACGTCCACAACAGCATCTACTCGTTCGACCTCGCCTCCGGCGCGGTGAAGAAGGTCGTCGCCGGCGCCGACCCATTCATCACGCCTGAGGGGACGATCCTCTGCAAAAACAGCACGAACGGCGACCTCGGCGAGTACTCCGTCGACGGGACGACTTTCGGCACCATCTTGACCCAGAACGACCAGGAGCCCTTCGCGGACACCTTCGACGACAACATCCAGAACCCGCGGCTGTCGCCCGATGGGCAGTACGTCGCCTACGAAGGACAGTTCGGATACGTGTTCGACCTCTACGTGGTCAAGCGCGCAACTGGTGATCTAGTCGCCTCGTTCACCACCGACGTCACCGGAGGCGGCTGGGAGCGGCCGACCTTCACGCCCGACGGCCGGCTGGTGGTCGCAGGCGCCAATGCCAACCCGGGCCTCTACGTCTCCGATGCCGCCTTCACCACCTTCACCCGCTTCGACGCGGGCCTCGCCGCGCCCCACCAGCCCGCGGTCAGCCCCGACGGGCAACGGGTCGCCTTCGTCCTGAATGACCACATCTACGTCGTCAACCTCGATGGCACTGGCCTGTCGCAGATCACCACCTCCGACGGCAAGGAGTCGTGGCCCAGCTGGTCGCCCGACGGCAAGTCGCTAGCGGTCTATGGCAACAACTCGATCCTGCTCGTGCCGCTCGGTGATGGCGAGGTGGTCGACCTCAAGGACTTGAACGACAAGTTCGTGATCTTCGACAGCACGACGAGCGGGCAGATGCACTGGCGGTAGCGCGGCCGGCGCAGGTGCCGTCAGCGCTTCAACACGATCGCAGTGACGTGAGGTCCGAGGCCAGAGGTGCCCGCGAAGAGATAGAGGCTGTCGCCAGAGACGCAGTATGGCAGACCACCGACGGTCTGCGCCGTACCGTCCCAGTCTCCGCTCAGGGCGTGCCCGCCGCCTTTGCTGGTGAAGCCGCAGGCCCGGATCGAGTACCCGTAGGTCGTGGTTTCCGCTCCGCCCGCTGCCACGGTCAGGGAGCCGTCGGCAGCGACCGCGCCCTTCCCGGGATCGGCGCAGGTGTCCAGCGCATGGGTGGAAGAATCCGCGCATCCGGAGGCCAGAGTCCACACGCCCTCCGGATTGCCGCCACACGGAGCGGGTGCGCACGACGCGGTCCACGCGACGTTCTCGGCCGTGCAGCGGGCGTTCGCACAGAACCCGCTGCAGCATGCGTCGGAGCTGCCGCATGACGCGCCGTCTGGGAGCTCGGTCGGCTCGCAGGCGTTGCCTGCGGCGCCGCCGGAGTCACCGCCATCCCCGCACGCTCCGATCGCAGCGAGCAGCAACCCCAACAAGAACGGGAACCTCGCCGTCACTGGACCTGCCTCCACCGGAATCCCGCGTCAGCACCCCGGTTCTTGCAGAGTGCCAGATCTCGCCGCTGGGGGCGAGCCGCGTGCACGACGGTAAAGTCATCAGTTGGGCGCCGCCGCGCGAGCGTCGACAGCAGCCGGGCGCGCAGCGCGCTCTGCAGACCGGGGTTTCTCGACGCCCGAACGCTGTTCGTACATCGAGACCGGTCGTCAGTGCCCCGAGCGGCCGGCGGCTCTATGCTCCAGTCCGCACATGAACGCTGAAACACAGAGCCTCTCGGGTCTCGACCACCTGCAGGCGATCGTCATCGTTCCGGGGGCCATCGCCGTGTGCTCGGGCATCAGCGGCTTCTTCGTCGCCTACGTCGTTGCCAGCACCCAGGCGAGGGTGCCGCGTCCGATCGCGGACCACTTCGACGCTGCGACGGTGATTACAGCGGTGTTGTTCGTCGCCCTCTTCGCGATCTGCGTGCGCGCCCACCTGCGCGTGCGGCGCCGCGGCGCGGCAAAGGGCGAGGTCCTGGTCCTCGTCGCGCGCGTCGTGCCGTACCTGATGGTGGTCTCCGCGATCGCGGGCGTGGTCCTCGGTGCGCGCGCAGCGAGCGAGGCCGCTCTCCACGACGACGTGCGGGCCCGCGCCACCTGCGGGCAGGTGCTCGGCCCGGGCTCCCCCAAGACCGAGTCGTGCCTCGCGGCCGGTGTCCGCTGCGCGCGCTCAACCACCCGGCGCTTCACGCCGGGCGAGAGCGAAGAGGTGGCCTGCGTGCGCGAGGCGATGGGAAAGCTTCGACATTAGCAACCAGGGCCGCAAGGCTTCGCACCTTCCTGGCCGCGTCAGGTACTGGGACGCGGCGGACAGCGATTGCGACGGGCTCGGCTGGTGACGTGCGGTGCGCCGGCGCTTCGCGGAGCTCACTGTGTCGACCCGGAGAGGGCAGGGGGTGCCGTTGCCTGCTGGCCGCGCTCGCCGCCGCGTGGCGCTACGGGACCTCGGCCTCGACCAGCAGCGCGAGCAGCGAGAGCGACTCTTGCCACCCCAGCATGCAGGCTTCGGTCGGGATCACCGCGGGGATGCCCTCTTGCACCACGCAGAGCTCGGTGCCGCACGACACCTTCTTCAGCTCCACCGTGACGCGCATTTCACCGGGAAGGTTCGCGTCGTCGAAGCGGTCGGTGTGCACCAGGCGCTGGTTCGGGACGAGCTCGAGATACTCGCCGCCAAACGCGTGAACCTGACCGTTGGACAGGTTGGTGAACGACATGCGGTAGCGCCCGCCCACGCGCGCGTCGATCTCGTGGACCCTCGCCGTGAAACCGTGGGGCGGCAGCCACTTCACCATCGCATCGGGCTCGAGGAACGCGCGGTAAACGCGCTCGGGCGGTGCGCGAAAGACGCGGTGCAGGCGGACGGTCCCGGTGGCCGAGGCGACTGGATTCATGGGGTCGACACGTGCGGCCCGGCGCCTGAGCCGTCAAGGGTTCCCGGCGCCTGGCTGTCGTGGTCGGCCTGTTCGCCGCGCGTCGCCGACCGAGGAATAGATCGCGACCTGGCCCGCCGATCGGGGCGAAAGGCTCAGTTGCAGAAGAACTGCTTGTTGAGGCAGACGCAGCTGGTGTTGCCGTAGTTGCACTGGGTGCTCTGCGGCAAGGTGCAGGCCGAGCCCGGGTTCGGTTCTTGCCCGGGGCAGCCCGTTGGGTTCGGCGCGTTGCAGTTCCACTGGGGGGTGCCGCCGAAACCGCTGCACGAGCAGCGCGTGGTGCCGTACGCGCACTGCAGGCCAGCCTGCTGCGCGGTGCACGCCGAGTTGTCCGCCGGCGCCGTCCCGGGGCAGGTCGGGCAGTTCCAGGTGTTGCCGAAGCACATGCACTTGTCGGCGCCATAGGTGCAGCGCGAGCCGCCGCCTTGACAGGCCGAGTCTTCAGCCGGCTTGGTCGCCGGGCACTGGTTGCACTGCCAGTCGAGCTGGCCCTGGCTCGAAACGCAGGTGCACTGGTTGTTGCCATAGGGGCAGTTCAACCCGAATGAGTTGCAGTTGTTGCCGTCTTGCGGGGCTTGGCCGGGACAGGTGGCCGCCGCGCCGCCGGTTCCCGCGCCGCCGGTTCCCGCG